>DASXUM010000132.1:0-35060 GCA_036504835.1 Candidatus Nanopelagicaceae bacterium | reverse complement strand
TCCTTGAGTTTTTCGTGAAGGGGATACAGAAAAGCAACTGGCTTTACGAGGTGGGGCGCTAGCGTCGTGACCAAAGCTTCGCGCTCTTGGAGCGCTTCGCGCACAAGCCTGAAGTCATACTGCTCGAGATAACGCAATCCTCCATGGATCAATTTGCTTGAGCGACTTGAAGTCCCAGATGCCAAATCGTAGGGCTCGACGAGGGCGACCTTTAGTCCTCTGGATGCCGCGTCAAGGGCCGCTCCCACCCCATTGATTCCACCGCCAATGACAAGCACATCAAATTTCTGTTGAGAGAGCGCCTCAAGGGCATCGCGATGTTGTTGGGGGTCCAATCGCGAGTCAAACATTAGGCTCTCCACTTCGAATGCTTATAGGAGGAGTGTAATGTATCCGCAAAGTGAGGTGCTTAATGTCTTATATCGGTAGTTTGGATCAAGGCACCAGCAGCACTCGCTTCATGATTTTCGACCACGCGGGTTTAGTCGTTGGCCAACACCAGCTTGAGCATCGACAGATTCTCCCTCAGTCCGGATGGGTAGAGCACGACCCGGCCGAAATCTGGCAGCGAACCCGAGAGGTAATTGAGATCGCCTTATCGCGAGCCCATTTAAGCGGGAGCGATTTAGCCGCTATTGGCATCACAAATCAGCGTGAAACAACGCTTTTTTGGGATAGCCGAACAGGAAAGCCCTTTGGCAACGCCATAGTTTGGCAGGACATCAGAACCAGCGAGTTCCTCTCGACACTCTCCGACTCCGAAGTAGTTACTGTGCAAAATCGAACAGGCCTGCCAGTAGCGCCCTATTTTTCTGCTAGCAAGATGAATTGGCTCATCAGAAACAACGCCGAGATTCGAGAAGGCATCGCAGCGGGTACTGCCTTGGCCGGGACTATTGACACGTGGCTGCTCTGGAATTTATCCGGGGGCACCAAGGGAGGAGTACACGTTACCGACGTGACGAATGCGAGCAGGACGCTCTTGATGAACCTAGAGACCCTTGAGTGGGATCAGGAACTCTTGTCGATTTTTGATATCCCTCTCGCATGTCTTCCGGAGATTCGTTCATCGTCGGAGATCTATGCGATGACTGATCCCGCCGGACCTTTTGGCGCGGCGATTCCACTTTCAGCGGTCTTAGGCGACCAACAGGCTGCGATGGTGGGACAAGCCTGTTTCGACCAAGGCCAATCCAAAACAACCTACGGCACGGGCAACTTTGCGTTATTCAATACAGGCACGTCCATCGTTCGGTCTCACAATGGTCTGCTTTCCACCGTTCTTTACAAGTTCGGAGATGGGCCCACCCACTATGCACTGGAAGGTTCAGTCGCAGTCACCGGCTCGGCAATTCAATGGCTGCGCGATCAACTCGGGATTATCGAAGAGTCGAGCGAGATCGAAAGTCTCGCGAATTCCGTTCCGGATAACGGTGGCGTCTATTTTGTCCCGGCATTTTCGGGTCTCTTCGCACCACATTGGCGCAGCGATGCGCGAGGCGCCATCGTGGGGCTCACCAGGGCGGCAACTAAAGCTCATCTTGCTCGAGCGACACTTGAGGCAATCTGCTATCAAACTAGGGAAATCTTGGATGCGATGTCTGCCGATAGCGGCATTCCTCTTCGAGAGATGAGGGTGGATGGAGGCATCACTGCCAACGAACTCTGCATGCAAATGCAAGCCGACATTATGGGAATCGAAATACTGCGTCCGCGCATTCAAGAGACTACAGCGCTCGGAGCCGCGTATGCCGCAGGTCTGGCAGTTGGCTTCTGGTCAGGCATAGATGAAATTCGAAAGCAATGGCACCAATCTCGAAAATGGATTCCCACTGCCAGCGAACAAATGCGAGAAGAAGGTTTCAAGCAATGGAAGAAGGCCATAGATAAATCACTGGGTTGGGTAGAGTGACTGCATGACTTCCAAGCCGCTAGATGAGCGAATCCTGATCACTGGCGGAGCAGGCTATATAGGAAGTGTGGCCGCACATATTTTGACCTCACGTGGTATCGAAATCACCGTCATCGATGATTGCAGCACCGGACACCCAGATGCAGTCCCCTCAGCCGCCAGATTCATCCAGGCTAGCTTGGATGATCGCGAGGCGATCCGTACGGCACTCATAGATTGCACGGCCGTGATTCACTTTGCCGGAAAATCTCTTGTGGCAGAATCGGTCACTCATCCCGATTTGTACCGTCAGTCCAACGTCGAGGGCAGTCGAAACCTACTCGAGGAAATGTACCTCGCGGGAATTTCACGGCTCGTCTTCTCATCCTCTGCATCGACATATGGCGAACCCGAAATGTTGCCGATATCCGAGAGCGCTCCAACACGTCCTGCAAATCCTTACGGAGAAACGAAATTAGCTGTGGAAGGGATGATCACTCACGAAGGTAATTCTCGTGGGATGGCGGCCATCAGCCTTCGCTACTTTAATGTCGCCGGCGCTTTTGCCGTCGTAGGAGGATGGATCGGCGAGCGACACAATCCCGAGACACATCTGATTCCGAATGTACTGCAGAGCAGTACAGAAAATCCCGTCGAAATATTCGGCAATGACTGGCCAACTCCTGACGGAACTTGCATCCGCGATTACGTGCACGTAGTTGACCTTGTGGAAGCGCACATTTTGGCCCTAGCCAAGCTCATGCCATCAACGCATAAGATCTTCAATCTTGGGAGCGGCCGTGGTTACTCGGTCCGTGAAATCCTGCAAACAGCATCCGAGGTGATGGGGCGGGAAATTCCGCATGTCGAGGCAGGTGTCCGCCAGGGAGATCCGGCGGTGCTTGTGGCAGATATTTCGCGAGCGAAATCGGAACTCACGTGGGCCCCCACACGAAACTTGAAGCACATGATTGAAGACTCGGCCCGCGCGATGGGCCTGCTTTAACTACTCAACAGGCATTACGCGAAGTACTTCCACCCCACCAATGTCGCCCAGAATATTGAGGAGATCGGTGGGATCGTTTCCCGGAATTGCGACAGTTATATCGTCGTAACCACGGCCCTCTTCGCTCTTCATGACGACCAGGCCTCGGATATCACCACCGGCAAAACCGATCGCTGACGCGACTGCGCCTAAGGAGCCAGGTCGGTCAGGAAGTGAGACATGCAATCGGAATATCGCCATGCCTCACCTTATCCTGATCGATCTATTTACACGTGTACTGCATGTAAATTTCCTATTACTACCTAGCTATTTCGTCAGCACCTCACTGCGAAGGAGCCGAACCCAGTACAACTTTGAAAGTCTTGGAACCACCGGATGGAAGGTCAACCGTGATGGAGACTACCGAACCTGGGGCGTAGGACCGAATACGCACGATGCAGGCGACTTGATCAGAGATTCTGAAACCGTCGATGGATCGAACAACTGAGCCAGCGGGAATGCCAGCTGAAGCGGCGGCCCCTCCGGTATCCAATCGTGCAATTTTGGCACCGACGCCATTGTACGTACCGTCAAAAAAGACTCCCAGGACTGGCCTTGTCGACGCTCCCGTGTCAATGATCTCGTTGGCTACACGTTTTGCTTCGTTGATCGGAATTGAGAAACCCAGTCCGATGCTTCCACTAGTACTGCCCGAAGTTAAGGAAGCAATTGCCGAGTTGACTCCTACGATGCGACCAAGTGAATCCAGGAGTGCGCCTCCGGAATTGCCTGGGTTGATCGCCGCGTCAGTTTGGATTGCATCGATATATGACTCTGCTCCAACATTGCCGGTAGTCACGGGCCTGTTTAGCGCCGAGACAATTCCACTTGTTACAGTGCTTGCCAAGCCCAGCGGAGAACCGATGGCAACGACTGGATCGCCGATACTCAATTTGGATGAGTCTCCAAAGGCAATAACGGGGAGATTTCCTTTTTGTACTTTAAGGACAGCCAGGTCATATATGGTGTCGCGCCCAACGATGGTTGCTGGAACTGTGTCACCGTTATTGAGTTCGACACTAATCGTGCCGGCACCGCCGACCGCTGCGTCGACGACGTGGTTGTTGGTAAGAATGTAGCTAGTCGTCGAGTTGGTACGGATGATGGAACCTGATCCGGTATCGCCACCTGTAGGAGTGGTGACGTCAATCGAGACAACGCTGGGCGTTGCAGCGGCAGCAACTGCCTTAACGCTCATGCTGCCTGCACCCAGGTCGACAAGGGTTCTGGTTTTTGCGCAGACGCCGTCGGCAGAGTAATACATTGCCGATGTCCTGTTGTCTACGCATGCCTTCAGTGCAGGAGAAGTCGGTGCTACCGCTGTTGCGACCCCACCTACGATTGTTGCTCCCAATAAGAATCCGACGCCGACCTTCGCGGGAGTAGATCGGAAAAGGGAGGCTTTCACGTCATTCATTATTAGAGGCATATTTCAACCTTTCGGGTAAAAGCGATGCTGACCAACATAGTCATTCACGGTAGAGCAAAACCAATGATTGGCTGAAAGTTTGATTAGAGTTTACTCTGGTAGAAAATCTCCGCTACGCCTGAACAACCCATTCACCGCTGATCGCGACCTTCACTGGAGGCAGCGGTGATGGTGCTGGCCCCGCAATGACGGCGGCTCCGTTGAACGGGTCGTACACAGCTCCATGACACGGGCATACCAGCGCCTTGTCCGGGGACGAATAAGAGACGGTGCAACCTTGGTGAGTGCATATCTCTGTGTAGGCAAAGACGCCGTTCTTCGTCCGGAAAACGATGGCAGGCTGTCCATCGACCGCGGCAAATTCGTGAGTTGTGCCAATTGGAAGATTTGCCAATTTGATGATGTGGTTGGCCGGGACGGATCCATTTGTTGAAAGTGCGGTTCTTCCTGGCGAAGTTGGTTTGAATACAAACCTGCCGACGATCATGGCGAGGATGGACGTAATACCAAGTGCTCCAACGCGCATGGCGCCGCGGCGGTCCAGCGAGACATCGACTTTGCGTCGTTTGCCAATCAAGGTGAGGAAGTACGAAAGCCATAAGACCGCATAAGCCGTGTCACTGCCTAGGAAATAAGGCTTTACATGCCACGTTGCTGCTATCCATAAGCCGACCGACATGGAAAATCCAACCAGTGCCGTGAACGTTGGAGCGATCCAGAAGATCGTGGCGAATCCGATAGCGAACTCCAAGATTGTCACTCCTACGCCAACGAGCGTGGCGTGCTCAATCATGCGACGAAAGAGAAATCCCATCGGTGAGTTGCTGGCATACCCCGTGAGTTGTTTGCCGATATAGGTCGAACCCGTGGGGCTTAGAAAGCCGGGATCAGTGGCCTTATTCCAACCGCCATAGATCCAAGTGACGCCCAACCAGAGTCGAATGACTCGAACTGCCGGGGATTGGGCTCTCCACGAAGAAACCACCGCGCGAAGGAAGGTTCGCGGAGAAAGGGAAGACATAACTATCAGAATATCTGTTCAATCTGAGAAAGTCCTCAAAGAAATAAACTTAGCGCTCCCTGACTTGGACTCGAACCAAGAACCTGCCGGTTAACAGCCGGCTGCTCTGCCAATTGAGCTATCAGGGACTACAGAAATTGATCGGGCTAGGCAGTCGCAAACTCTAGCGCACCATTACGGGTGGTCAGAAATCCGCCAATAATGCGCCCAATTTAGAGTTCGCCCAAGGCAAGGTCATGGAGCACTCGGCGGGATGCCTCCAGAGCGACCAATTCGGTGAAAAGAGCCGTGTATTCGGCCTCATTTGTCAGGGGATTGATCCGTTGAAGGGTCGACTTCACCTCGGCCACCCTTCTGCTCAATGCCACCTCTCTAAGTCGAGCGACAATGCTCTGGACATACCGCGCCGAAATCTCACCATCGGTGCGGATGGGTTCGACTGAGAGTTCCGCGATTAACGCTTTCATCCGCTCATCATCGGTCTGGTCTATGCGGGCTTTGGATCCGGCATGTTCATCGATCACAGTGCGTAGATTCCGATAGGCGGGATGAGTGAAGGCATCCACTTCGATGCTCGACCACTCCACCACCAGCTCGGGCATTTGCAGGCGAGCCTTCAAGACCTCCCGCTCGAGAGCCAATCGTGGCTCCGAAGGATTAGGTCGCCATGAGGCCTCCGCGATCGGCGCACTTTCCTCTGGTGTATGCGCAACTGCACCTCGACCGACTGCAGTGGAAACTGTTTCAACTTCGACCCCGAGCCATCCTGCCAACAGACGGATGTACTCCGGACGCAGAGATTTGTCGCGAATCTGCGCAAGAATCGGTGCAGCCGCATTGAGGGCATTCACCCTGCCTTCGGCTGCTGCAAGATTGTGTTGGTTGAGTTCGGTGCGAATGGCAAATTCAAAAAGCGGAACTCGTCGGGCAATGAGATCGCGGAGGGCGAGGTCACCTTTTTGTTGGCGCAACTCGGCAGGATCTAGTCCGTTTGGTTCGACCGCGACAAAAGTCTGAGTGACGAACTTCTGATCCTCGTTGAAGGCGCGCAGCGCTGCCTTCTGTCCTGCCGCATCCCCATCGAATGTGAATATGACTTCGCCTCGGAATGCATCGTCATCCATAAGTAGCCGTCGCAAAATTCTGATGTGATCTGCCCCAAAAGCAGTTCCGCATGTTGCTACCGCCGTTGTGATCCCTGCCAGGTGGGCAGCCATGACGTCGGTGTATCCCTCGACAATGACCACTTGGCGTTTCTTGGCGATCTCTTTTTTGGCGCGGTCCAAGCCGTAGAGCACCTGGCTCTTTTTATAGATAGGTGTTTCCGGTGTATTGAGGTACTTAGGACCATTGTCTACCTCGTCGCTGGCCATTTTCCTAGCGCCAAATCCAACAACATCGCCTGAAATATCGCGTATCGGCCAAATCAGGCGATTTCGAAAACGGTCGATCGGTCCGCGCTGTCCCATTTTGGAAAGTCCCGCGACCTCCAACTCGTCAACCGTGAAGCCTTGCGCCCGTAGATGCTTTGTCAGTGCATCCCATTCGTCAGGGGCATAGCCCACTTCAAAGGAGGCGCAGGCGTCCTTATCAAAACCACGTTTGGTGAGAAGATCCCGCCCTGCTTGGGCTTGCGGAGATTGATTGAGTTGCTCTTGATAGAACTTGGCAGCAGCCGCATTGGCGGCAATTAAACGCGAACGCTGACCCGTCGGTGCCGATGTACCAGGTCTGCTTTCCTCATAATGCAGGGTGTATCCGATGCGTTCGGCAAGGCGTTCGACGGTCTCCGTGAAAGAAAGGTGGTCGATCTTCATCACAAAAGCGATGACGTCTCCTCCGACCTGGCAACCGAAGCAATGAAAATAGCCTTTGCTGGGGGTTACATGGAATGAGGGAGATTTTTCATCATGAAAAGGACAAAGACCCTTCTTCTGCCCGCCTCCGGCATTTCGCAGTTGAACGTAGTCACCGACGATTTCGTCGATCGGTGCCCGATCGCGGATGTAGGCGACATCTTCGTCTTTTATCCGTCCGCTCATGATTCGGATTCTATCCGTGCGGTAAGACGGGCATGCAGAGTGTAAGCGGCTGGATCCGTCAGGCTGGCAACCTGGTCAATAACGACCCGCAATCGCTCCGCGTCAGTGGAACTAGATTCCCAGTCCGCCAGGAAAATCGAATCCAACGCAGCCGGGGCCGCTGCGAGCAACATCTCCACGAGATCGGTGATCACCACACGCTGCTTTGCATATCGATCTTGCGCAAGTGGAGTGCCGATGACGTAGAGCCCCGCAACAGACTTGAGAAGTCCGACCTCGATACGCTGATCGTGGGGAACCTCGAGATTTGCACCGTACCTGACGAGCGAATCGGCCCCATGCACCTTTCGCGTCTCGAGTTCGGCAGAGAGAACAAATCGCCCGATCAATTGGCTGGTCAAGTCCTTGATCCTCGCCAGACCCTTGTGCGTGCCGTCGTAATACGAAGGCCAGCAGGATAGCTTCTGTAATCGCCCGAGTGCGGCCCTCGCTTCAGATTCTGTGGCATCGATTCCGTAGTCGCGAACCATCACTTCATGAAGTAAGGGCAAGTCTTCGCTGAAATCGGTAACACTCACTTGTCCCGCTACTAGTGCATCTTCGAGGTCATGGACGCAATATGAGACATCGTCTGACCAATCCATAATCTGGGCTTCGATGCAGCGTTGTTGATCGGGAGCGCCCTGTCGCATCCAATTAAAAACTTCGATGTCCTCGGCGTAAACACCATACTTAATCTGATCTCCATCTTGGCGCCACGGATATTTGGTGACTGCATCCAACGATGCTCGAGTGAGATTCAAACCAGCAGATCGTCCGTGCTGATCTAGAGTCTTTGCCTCCAACCGAGTGAGCAATCGAAAACTCTGTGCGTTGCCTTCAAAACCACCAGAGTCCTGCGCAATATGCGCCAATGCGCTCTCTCCATTGTGGCCAAAAGGTGGATGGCCCAAATCGTGCGCCAGACAAGCCGTATCCAACAGATCGGGATCGGCACCGAGGGAGTCTCCGAGTTCACGTCCAATCTGCGCCACTTCAAGGGAGTGAGAAAGCCGGGTCCGCTGAAAATCGTTCTCCCAAGGGACGGCAACTTGCGTCTTCGCCCCGAGCCGCCGCAGAGATGCAGAGTGAATCACGCGGGCACGATCGCGCATGAATTCGGTCCGCCCAGGACGCTTCGCCGGTTCTGGGAAGAACCTCTCTAGATCGTGGCTGCTGTACCCATTCACAAGCGCCATCCTAATGAAACCTAATGATCCAGGTGATCGCTGAGATGGATTCCTCTGCGCCCCAACGTCACGTAAGCCAGATAGGCCCCAGTTTCGCGAATCAGGTAGTGAAAGTCGGCATGGATCAGCGAATTCGCACCGGTTCGCACCGGCGAACAGGAGCTCTTTGCTCCTAGATCATTCGCCATCGTCATCGCACGCAAGCAGTGATACGGATCGGTGACGATAACAACGCTATGCAGCCCTCGACGTTTCATCTCCGCGATATAGCCCTGTGTACTCACCAATGTGTCACGGCCCTTGGGAATAGCAACCACAGAGCTTCTGTTTATTCCGTGAGATACAAGCCAGGCTCTGCTAGATGCCGCCTCGGTTGTGCGATCTCCAGGCGCACCAGCTCCTACAGTGATAATCAGTGGTGCCAGACCGAGTGCGTAAATTCGTTTAACCTCAACAAGACGAGCCAGTAACGCCGAACTTGGTCGGCCGTTGAATTGAGCGGCCCCAAGAACAACGATGACGTCGGATTTCCGCGGAATGGAATTATGCGCAGTGACCCACGTCTTCCCCATCGTGAAAACTGGGACAACAATGGCGATCAGCACTATTGCACTGATAATTTTCCGAAGCACTCTGAATAGGAACACCTCAGCCGCCCGAAAATGCGTCTTCGATTTCGATCTCCGCCAACTCGTCGGGATCTTTCAGCCAACCGTCTGGCAATGTCACGGGTCGTCCGTGACTTGTCCTGCCCCGCGGTGAGTCTCCGATCGCGATCGGATATGGCTGATCCACCAATTGATCAAGTAGCGAGCGCAGTTCAAGAAGCGACGAGACCATTCCGAATTGTCGGCGCAATTCACTTGGCACGCGGAATCCCTTGAGGTACCAAGCCATGTGCTTGCGAAGATCGCGACATCCGCGTTCCTCTGACTCGAAATATTCAACAATGAGTTGTGCATGGCGAAACATGATCTCGCGCACCTCAAAAAGTGTAGGCAAGTGGCGCGACTCATCTCCAGCAAATGCAGCGGCCAAGTCCCGGAATAACCAGGGCCTGCCAAGACATCCACGACCAACAACTACGCCGGCGCAACCGGTTTCTTCAACCATTGCCACGCCATCGGCACCGCTCCAAATGTCACCGTTTCCCAGAACAGGTACCCCGCTCGGTTTCAGGTGTTCGACTAGTCGCGTTATCGCGCTCCAGTCCGCTTTACCTTCATACATCTGCTCTGCTGTACGTGCATGCAATGCCACCCAGTTGACACCGAGATCGGCAGCAGATTGAGCCGCTTCCAGATATGTCTCATGATCGCTGTCGATTCCGATACGCATCTTCACTGTCACCGGAATACCAAATGGTTTGGCCGCATCAACGGCTGCACCAACAATTGAATTGAAGAGACGTCGTTTATAAGGAAGGGCAGCTCCGCCTCCCTTTCTTGTCACTTTAGGAACCGGGCATCCGAAATTCATATCGATGTGATCAGCGAGGTTCTCATTTCCAATCATCGTGACAGCAGCCCTCATAACGTTGGGGTCAACGCTGTAAAGCTGGACAGAGCGAGGCCATTCGCCCTTACCGGGGACGATCATTCGGAGAGTCTCGGGTCGCCGCTCGATCAAGGCACGCGCAGTGACCATCTCAGAGATGAACAACCCCGCGCCCTGTTCGCGCGCCAGTGTTCGAAAGGGTGCATTGGTGATCCCCGCCATCGGCGCTAGTACAACAGGAGGATTTATCGCGTAATCCCCGCTGGCTAACCGAAGGGTAAGTGGTTTTACGAGCCGAGGAGTCGTGGCGCTAACCATGCCTCTACCTGATCGAGGGCGATGCGTTCTTGCGCCATGGTGTCGCGATGACGGATGGTCACGGCGTGGTCTTCGAGGGTGTCGAAGTCGACCGTGATGCAATACGGCGTGCCGATCTCGTCCTGCCGGCGGTAGCGACGTCCAATAGCGCCCGCATCGTCAAAATCAATATTCCAGTGCTTACGCAATTGCGCTGCGAGATCGCGAGCCTTAGGCGAGAGATCTGCATTGCGCGAAAGCGGGAGCACCGCCACTTTTACCGGGGCAAGACGGTAATCGATCTTAAGAACCGACCGCTTCTCCATTTCACCCTTGGAATTGGGCGCTTCGTCTTCTGTAAAAGCATCCATTAAGAATGTCAATGTTGCCCGGTCCACTCCCGCGGCAGGTTCAATCACAAACGGCGTCCACCGCTCGTTCTTCTCCTGGTCAAACCACGAAAGGTCTTTGCCCGATGCAGCCGAATGTGCTTTCAAGTCGAAGTCAGTTCGGTTGGCAATGCCCTCAAGTTCGCCCCATTCGGTGCCGGCGAATTCGAACTTGTATTCGATATCCGCGGTGCGCTTTGAGTAATGCGACAACTTCTCTTTGGGGTGCTCATAAATGCGCAAACGTGCAGGGTCGATTCCCAGATCTTTGTACCAAGCTAAGCGGGTATCAATCCAATATTGATGCCAGTCCTCATCGGTCCCCGGTACGACAAAGAATTCCATCTCCATCTGCTCAAACTCGCGCGTCCGGAAGATGAAATTTCCTGGCGTGATTTCGTTTCGGAAAGATTTGCCAATTTGACCAATGCCAAACGGAGGTTTCTTGCGCGAGGTAGTTGCGACGTTATCGAAGTTAATGAAGATACCTTGGGCGGTCTCGGGGCGAAGATAAGCAAGTCCCGATTCGTCCTCAACTGGACCCAAGAAGGTCTTTAGCAATCCCGAAAATTGCTTCGGCGTCGTGAACTGCCCTTTATTGCCACAGGCCGGACAGTTGATTTCGGCAAGCGACTGCGCCGGCCGCTTGTTCTTTGCTTCGAATGCCTCTTCTAGATGATCGGCGCGGTATCGCTTGTGGCACGAAGTGCATTCAGTCAGTGGATCAGAGAATGTGGCCACATGGCCAGATGCTTCCCAGACCTCGCGGGCGAGAATCACACATGAATCAAGCCCTACAACGTCTTCGCGTCCGGTGACCATGGATTTCCACCATTGCCGCTTCACGTTGTTTTTGAGTTCAATTCCCAGTGGGCCGTAATCCCATGCAGCCCGCAGGCCGCCGTAAATCTCGCTGGAGGGGTACACAAACCCGCGGCGCTTTGCCAAACTGACAATGGTCTCTAGACGATCGGCCATGAATATCTCCATCCGGCTGGCTGTCGGCGGTGCACAACCGATGTAGTTGTAACCTGCGCCAACTTTACACATGCGCAGACCCATTGCCCCCAAACCATGAGCGTGGAAAAATGAAAATGACAATCATTTTCATTTCTGCTAATCTGGCGCCGTGAATATCGCTGTTGGCTTGGCCGCCCTGACCGCCATCTCCACTTTCGTAGGCGGCTTCCTCGCCCATCGCTCCAGAGACCGGCTCCATTTGGTGCTGGGTCTAGCAGCCGGGCTTCTCTTCGGACTCGTCGCCTTCGACCTACTGCCCGAGGTCTTCCGCATAAACACCTCGACCATTGGACACGTCCCCACCGTGTCCATCGCCCTGGTCGCCGGATTCTTCACCCTCCATTTCACCGAGCAATTCTTTGCCTCTCATGAGCCGAGCGAGTCGGATTACGGGCATGAACATAACCATGCATCAAACATTGCCGGCACACTCGGTGGAATCGCCATGGGCGGACATGTCTTCCTTGATGGAGTCGCCCTCGGTGTCGCCTACCAAGTAAGTCACGCTTTGGGACTCGCGGTGTTTATCGCAATCTTGGCACACGCCTTCAGCGACGGTCTCAACACTGTCTCCTTCCTCATCAAGGGCGGCCAGTGGAAGAAACGCGCCTTATGGCTCTTGGGGCTAGATGCGATCATGCGCATCAGCGGCGCTGCGATCGGCGCCCACGTTAATTTGAGCCAACCAATTCTTGGCATATACCTCGCCGTTTTTTCGGGCTTCGTGATCTACCTGGCCACCTCGCATATCCTTCCCGAAGCTCATTCGCGGCATCCGTCTAAATTAACCATGCTTGCCACCGTAATTGGAGTGGTTGTCATGTGGCTCGTCGTCGGATTTGTCGGTCAAATATGAACAAATCCAGAACGCGCGTACTGAAGACTTTGGAACATGCCGGCGGCTTTGCCAGCGCCCAAGAAGTCCATCAACTAATTACGCGTCAGGGTGAAAGAATTGGTCTTACAACAATTTACCGTGCACTCCAAAGTCTTCAGAAAGAAAATATCGTAGATGTCCTTAGGCGCGATGACGGCGAGGCCATCTATCGACTCTGCGGGGATGAGCACCATCATCACTTAGTCTGCAAAAAGTGCGGCAGGACAGTAGAAATTGAAGGCGGCGCGATTGAGAAATGGGCAGAGGCAGTTGCGAAGGAGCATGGCTTTCGCGAAGTGGGACACAGCGCAGAAATTTTCGGGACTTGTTCGAAGTGTTAAAGACTCTCTAAGTACTACTTGATCTGACGGACTTGCCCGCGCATGATCGCAGATGCGAGGGCTTGATCTGGACGTGGATCGAAGATCTCAACCTGAATGTCTTTGTCCTTCAACCCGATATAAACATTCTTTGCATCGCGCGAATCGTAATAGACCGCATTTCCATCTACGTTCACGAATCCAACGCCATTGGGAAGCGTTCCGGCTTTCTGTGTTACAGCGAAAGCGTTCGGAGAAGTAAAAGTGCCCACTTCTCGGTAGGTAGCCGTTGTATCAGTCAATGAAGAGCCGGCTGGCAGATAGCGCAAGGAGATGCTGCTCAAAACCGCAGCATTTAGTACGTACTTTGCCCCATTTTCTGGACCAACCCAGTACACAGTCAGGTGGTTTGCAACGACCACGTTGCGCAGTACCTTTGCATCCACTGCTTTGCCACCATGGAGAACCAGAAGGACTTCCTCGGATGCCGAACGCTTCGAGTTAAAATAATATTCAGCCCCGAAACTCACAGTCGAAAAGATCAGCGCAGTAACAAGGTAAGGAACGAGGCGGCGGAATCGCGCCTTCTTCACGGGTTCGTATATTCCCGTGACCTCCCGTATGCCGCTGTCGAGCATTTAGCGCTCCCCTGACTTTTCTCGTCTATGAAATCTCCTGTATCCGACCTCGCACCTGCCTAGGGTTAGTTCGTCAGTAGTTGATCTCAATTCCCTCGAATCGGCATCCACGGATGTCGAGGTCGGCAATGCATGCATGACCCACCTCGAGATTCTTCGAAAAAAGGGCTTACTGCCCCCTGAAAAGGGGGCAGAAAGGCGGAGTAAATGGAACTCACGACAGCCAGAGTACCAAAATTGGTGCCTTTATTACCATTTGGTCGGCAGAATCCCCCCGCGGAGGAGATTTTTGACCAGAAATGGCCAACATGGGCCTTAAAGCGGCTCTCAGCCGATTATCAGAGTCATGTGATCCGACGGATCTGTCCAGGGGTCCGCGCATCGGCGAGGGCCTGACCGGCGGTCGGATTGAAGAGTTCGATCTGGTCGTCCGTACCTTTAAGCCCCACGTACACACTCAGGGGGCGAGTGGTGTTGTAATAGATGGCATTGCCGTCTGAGGAGGTTAACCCAACTCCGTTGGCAGTCTTGGCTTCATTCTGCGTGATCGTGAATGCATCTTTAGCCTCGTAGGTGCCAACAACACGGAAATTCGCCCCGACATCATTGAGTCCCTGTCCGCCAGGAAGGTAGCGAACGTAGTTCTGGTGCGCGTTAACCGAGATCAAGGTATAGCGGGCACCGTCCTCCGGTCCAAGCCAGTACACCATCAACCCTTCTCCCACGACAATGTCACGCAACTGCTTCTCGGTAAGGGCTACTTTGCCGTTGGTTGCCTTGAGCACGAATTCGAGACCGAAATGTTGAGGGGCGGTGTATTTCACGACTCCATAAGTAAGTCCAGATGCCAGCAATGCTGTTAAGAGAAAGGGACTAAGAAGTCGAACAACGCTCTTCTTGGTGGTTGGCGCAACTCCGTGACTGGTCCGTGGTTCGACGTAGAAGACATCACCTTCATCGACCTTGTCGACTTTTCTTTCGATCCTCATGGACGCCTTTCAATTGCTGCCTGACGCGAAGGATAACCCGTTTGCCGGATCCCCGATAGGCAGGTCATGCTTTGCCGAATCTGCGATTCCTGAGGGCATACTCCTCGACTGCCCGCCATAGAACGCGGCGATCGACATCTGGCCACAAAATATCCATGAAGACCATCTCGGCATATACAGACTGCCATGGCAGAAAATTACTAGTCCTCATCTCTCCCGATGAGCGAAGGAACAAATCAACATCGCTCATCTTCGGTTCATCAAGGTATCGAATGAATAGTTTCTCATTGATATCGTCGGCAGATACTTTTCCTTCTTCGACATCGCGTGCCAAAGCGGCAGCTGCATCCACTATTTCAGCACGGCCGCCATAGTTGACGCACATGTTCAAAGTGAGAACGTCGTTCTTGGCGGTGAGCTCCTCTGCCGTCTTGAGCTCCTTGATAACGCTGGCCCACAGTTTTTTGGGACGACCAACCCATCGAACGCGCACACCTAATTCATTCATCTCATCACGGCGACGCCGTATTACGTCGCGGTTGAATCCCATCAAGAATTTCACTTCCTCAGGAGAGCGTCGCCAATTCTCAGTCGAGAAAGCAAAAGCACTCACCTCTTTCACGCCAATCTCAATTGCACCCTCGACCACGTCGAAGAGAGCCGCTTCCCCGGCTTCATGTCCGGCGGTTCGAGGCAAGCCACGCTCCTGCGCCCAGCGACCATTGCCGTCCATGACAAGGGCAACATGGTGAGGAATTGTCTCCGGAGCGAACTTCGGTGGCAAAGCGCCCGAGCGATGGGGTTTGGGTGCCCGGGTCATGCACGTTCCACAATGGGAAGACTTCGAAGCCCACGTTCCAGATGCCATTGCAGATACGCTGCAATCAAACCGCTCGCCTCGCGCCGATACTTTCCTTCGCTGGCATCGGCGTTGATCCAGTCGCCGCTGAGAAGTGCAGACATCAAAGTCAAAGTCTCAGGTGCCGGGGTCGCGCACGCTGAGGGTCGACAATCGGCGCAAACACTTCCTCCGCCTACCAATGAAAAGTACCTATGCGGGCCAGGTTTTTCGCAACGAGAACAAATCGTCATCGATGGCGCATAGCCGCCAAGTGCGAGCGAGCGCAGGAGAAATGCGTCGAGTATCAGTGAGGGATCATGTCGCGCCTCCGCTAGGGCTCTAAGCCCACCCACTACAAGGTGATACTCCTGCAGCGCGGGTTCACGTTCTTGCGACGTGAACCGCTCGGCTGTCTCTAGGATCGCCGACGAGATGGTCCAACGTCGGTAATCGCGCGATAGCTCGTCGCCGAAATTCTCGATTGCCTCAACTTGCGTGACAGTGTCGAACGTCTTTCCGATGAAAAGTTGAACATCGATGTGACTGCCCGGCTCCAGTCGCGCCCCGAACTTCGACTTCGTGCGTCGAACTCCTTTGGCCACACAACGGATACGACCATGCTCGCGGGTAAGCATCGTGATGATGCGATCGGCCTCTCCCAGTTTCTGGGTTCGTATGACAACCGCTTGGTCACGGTAGAGGCTCATGGTCTAACCGTAATGGCAGGTCTTATCGGATCGCGCGATTTATGGCGGAAATAACCGCTTTTAGCGAAGCCGTCGTCGTGTTCGGATCGATTCCAACACCCCAGAAGACTTCACCGTTAATTGCGCACTCCAAATAAGCAGCCGAACTGGCATCGCCGCCTTCGGACAGGGCATGCTGGTAATAATCCAGAACCCGCACGTCCACGCCGTAGTCCTGCAAGATCGCAAGGAATGCGGCGATGGGGCCATTGCCCTGGCCAGTAAGTTCGTGCATCTCGCCGCGATCGGATATCGAGACCGTCAGATGCACATCCTCATCGAGGATGGATGCCTGCGAAAGTCCTCTCAGGCGGAAACGGCCCCATGGCGCGGAATCGGTCGGAAGATATTCGTCTTCGAAGATTCTCCACATATCCTCCGGTAGCACTTCCCCGCCGGTGGCATCCGTCTTGGCTTGAACCACTTTGCTGAATTCGATCTGCAGCCTTCGTGGAAGATCAAGATGGTGCTCGTGCTTCATTACGTAGGCAACTCCGCCTTTGCCGGACTGGCTATTCACGCGAATAACAGCCTCGTAAGAACGGCCGATGTCCTTCGGATCAATGGGCAGATAAGGAACCGCCCAGGTGAAATCTTCAACCGGAACTCCAGCAGCCTTTGCATCCTTCTCCAGATGCTCGAGCCCCTTCTTGATCGCATCCTGGTGCGAACCAGAGAAGGCGGTGAATACAAGGTCACCCCCATAGGGATGGCGCTCGGGAACGCGTAATTGATTGGCGTATTCGACGGTACGGCGGATCTCGTCAATGTTGGAGAAATCGATCATCGGATCAATACCGTGGCTCACCAAGTTCATGCCTAGCGTGACAAGACAGACGTTGCCAGTGCGCTCTCCGTTTCCGAAAAGAGTTCCTTCGATTCGATCGGCGCCAGCGAGAAATCCGAGCTCGGCAGCGGCTACTCCCGTGCCGCGGTCATTGTGCGGATGCAGACTCAAAATGACGCTGTCTCGATAAGAAAGGTTGCGGTGCATCCACTCGATTGAGTCGGCGTACACATTGGGAGTTGCCATTTCCACGGTTGCCGGAAGATTCAAAATTGTCTTCCAACTTGGTGTCGGTCGCCAAATGTCATTGACCGCGTTGCACACCTCAAGGGCGTACTCAAGTTCTGTACCGGTATACGACTCGGGGGAATACTCAAATGAGATGTTTGTGCCAGGAACCGTATCAATCAAAGATAAACAGATCTCAGCGGCGTCGGTTGCGATCTTCTTGATTCCTTCTTTGTCTTGCCCGAACACCACTCTGCGCTGCAAGGTTGACGTCGAGTTGTAAAGATGCACGACAGCTTGCTTCGCGCCCTTTAACGATTCATACGTCCGGCGAATCAAGGGTTCGCGCGCTTGCGTCAAAACTTGGATGATCACGTCATCTGGGATGAGATCCTCTTCGATGATCTTGCGGACAAAATCAAAATCTGTCTGGCTGGCGCTCGGGAATCCAACCTCGATTTCTTTGTAACCCATCGACACAAGGAGATTGAACAGCGCCAATTTGCGAGGCGTGTCCATGGGGTCAATGAGTGCTTGGTTGCCGTCCCGGAGATCAACAGAGCACCACTTCGGCGCCTTCGTCATCTGCTTGGACGGCCACGTGCGATCTGGTAAATCAATGGGGATGAAAGAGGAATACCTCTTATATGGCATTGAACTTGGGACTTGCTGAGGGAAATTCATGTGGGGCTGGCTCCTTTAATCATTCGCGAGGGTTGGGTTTTACCGGTATGACGAAACCCCGCGACGAGGGGACCGGTTAGAGGACCCCGCCACGGCAGCTAAGGAGCAAACTGCGCGAATTCATGAATGAAGGGTAGCCGCGAAATGAGAGAATCAGCAAATTCGCCCCTCCACTAGGCAATCAAAGGACCCCCATGCCCATACGTAATGCTCGCCCGGATGACATCCCATCCATTCTTGCCTTGATTCGAGGGTTGGCCGAATACGAAAAAGCACTTGATGAGGTCGTGGCCACTGAAGACGCGTTGGCCGCTTCCTTCTTCTGTGAGAACCCTCAAGTGTTCTGCCATGTTGCCACGGAGGGCGAAAAGGTCGTTGGGATCGCCATTTGGCATCTCAACTACTCAACCTGGCTTGGCAAGCATGGCATGTACCTCGAAGACCTTTACGTTGTACCCGAAGAACGCGGCCATGGCCACGGGATGGCACTACTGAAAGAACTCGCCAGAATCTGTGTCGAACGCGAGTACGAGCGTCTGCAGTGGTGGGTCTTGGATTGGAATACGCCTTCGATTGAGTTTTACAAATCGCTAGGCGCGGTCCCTATGGATGAATGGACTGTCTTTCGCCTATCAGGTGATGCCTTGAAGAATCTATCTCTCCCTCAGGCTTGAATATCCCTGCGTCTGAACACGAAGAGCGAGGCCACGTACAACACCAGAGAGAAGACGAGCGAAAATGCCGTATACCCCACATCGATTCCGTCATAAAGCGGCCGACTTCCTAGGGTCCATTGGAATGGATTGATCGGGGTAATCCGCTCGAAAGTATCGACAAGGGGTGCAAGAGAAAAGAAAAGAAAGCCCGCGATGGCCAATCCGATTGCTCCACCAAGGGCAACGGATCTCTTTCCCCAAGCCGCTCCCATAAAGGTGGCGACGGAATTGAAAAGGATTCCTAGAAGAGTGCCAGTCAGTGCGCCCGCAATAATCTTGGACGTCCCAAGGGAGAGATCTACAAAACGGATTCCTATGACTAGGGACAACACCGTGACCACTGCAAGTAGCACCTGCGCGAGAATCGCGGTGGTGATCTTGATGCCGAGGATCCTTTCGCGCGAGATGGGAAGTGTCAGAAGTATGTCGGCGGTGCGTCGCTCTTCTTCTTGCGCCGTGGCATTCGCCCCCCAACTGGCACCAATAGAGATGAAAATCAAAGGGAGCATCATGCTGAAAAGTTCGGTGGACAGGAACCCCGCCCCGGAGGTGTAGTCCTCCATTCGGAATATCTGCTTCAGTGCCTCCGGATAATTATCGAGAAAAGTAGCCAATCCAGCTGCCGAAGATCTGATTGTCGGATAGACGGAGAGCTGAATTCCCACCATCGCGACCAGGCCTAAAGTCCAGATCAGATAACTGCGCCAATGATCGCGTGCTGTCTTAAGGAGCAAGACCATTTGTGTCACCTCCCGAGACCAAAGAGAAGAAGATGTCATCCAAGCTGGATTCGTGAGTCTGAACGCTCTCGAGGCCGTGCTCAACGGCTACGCGGAGCAAGGCATTCTCCGCACCAACCACCGCGCACGAGACGCGATTTCCGAAAATCTGCAAATCTTTAATGCCGCTCACACCGGCAAAAACGTTCTCGCTCACAGGTGCGCCGAAATAGAGGTCAATCGTGCGAAGGGTCTTCTCCTTCAACTTTGAAATCTCCTCAACCAGAATTTGCTTGCCCGCATTGACGATCACCACGCGGTCGGCAAGATGTTCGACTTCGCTAAGAACGTGTGAAGAAAGGAGGATCGCACTGCCTCGGGCCTGCATGTCATCTACAAGTGCACTGAATTCGCGTTGAACAATCGGATCCAGTCCCGAAGTTGGCTCATCCAAGATCAACACTTCCGGCTTATGCATGAAGGCTTGTATTACAGCAACCTTCTGCTGATTGCCCTTGGAGAGTTCATGGATTCGTCTACCCAGATCAAGGTCAAACCGTTGCGCCATGGTGAGTATTTCGTTGGTGCAATCTATTTTCCGCATTCGGGCAAGAAATTCAAGGTGGTCCAATGCGGTGAGGTTCTTATACAAGGCAGGTGCGCCGGGCAGGTATCCGATTCTCCCCCGCAATGCTGTTGCGGTGACCCCTACTTCTTCTCCCAATATCTGCGCGCGTCCTGACGTGATGTTCAGCAAACCCACGAGTGATCTCATCGTCGTGGTCTTTCCAGCGCCGTTGGGACCGAGGAAACCGACCACTTCGCCGGGAAATACATCAAAGGTAACGTCGGCTACTCCAAGGTCATCTCCATAATATTTCGTCAGACCCTGTAAAGAAATTGCCGGCGTTGGCATGCACCAATGCTATAACAACTACAACCAGTAGTCAGAGATGTACTTCTCGCCCTCGTCACAGAAGAAGGTAACAACGTTTTCGACGCCATACTGTTCTTTGAGTTTCTTGGCGGCGATCATGTGGGCACCGGATGAGGGGCCGACGAACAGACCATGGACGCTTGCCAGGCGGCGCATTTCAACAATGGCCTCGTCGGAATGCACATCCACGAAGCCATCGATTGACTCGCGGTGGCGGGCGATGATTCCCGGAACGAATCCGTCTGCAATACCTTCAATCAAATGCTTGGCAACCTCGCCACATAGAATCGTGCAGGATTCAGCTGGCTCGAGGGCTATCACTTTGCAATCGGGATTCGACGCCTTAAGTGCTTGGCCGACGCCGATGATTGTTCCTCCCGTGCCGATTCCGCCAATGACAAGATCAGGCTTGACCGGCATCTGACGCAATATTTCCTGACCGAGCCATTCGCGGTTCTCGTCGACATTCCATTCGTTATCAAATTGCTGTGGGGCGAAAAATCCGGGTTGAGCACCGCGACGTCGCGCTTCGGCCAAGGCATCGTTGACGTGGAAGTCCCCGATGGTATGAACCTCCGCGCCAAAGGCGCGCGATATTGCGGTGCGTTCTGGGCTCATGCCGTTGGGCATGATGACAAGCATCTTGTAGCCCTTTACTGCGGCAACCATGCTCATCGCGTTGCCAGTGTTTCCACTGGAGGCCTCAACGATGGTGTCGCCTGGATGGAGCAGACCTTCGTGCTCGGCTCGCTCGATGATGTACTTGGCAATACGTGCCTTAATAGAACCCGAAGGATTCAAATACTCCATTTTCACCCAGATGCCTTCGATCTGAATCAGTGGAGTGTTTCCAATTGCATCCAATATTGTGTTCACGCTATCGCCTCTTTCCATCTGGCAGATCTTAAGGGTACGCCTGCGTTTTTAGAAGGACCGTTTATAACGAAGTGATAACCGCGCGTGATCTTCGCATGGCAATCAACGCAAGCGTGAGAAATAGACCTACTGCAATCGCGGCAATGATCTGACCCATCATGTGGAACTTGTGAGGGAGCATCAGGAAAAGCGATGAAAGTGGCAGGAGGAAGATGCGCCATTGCCAACCGAAATTGAGTATCGATTCAAGTTTGCGATTCTGTGCCGGTCCACGTCCAAGAACAACGGGCAGCAAATAGGTCAACGCCCCCAACAGAATTGGCAGGAGCCAAAGAGTGAAGACGAGAAATAGATGGCTCTCAAGTGAATCAAGAATCTTCTCGGGCTTTCGTTCAAGGAGAACAATGCTTGCATCTGCGATTAACAGAACAACTAAACCGATTGATCCGGTGAATAGCATCCACGAACTCGAACGATCCGGAATTCGTCGTCGCAACAGCAATGCAGCAGGCAGCAACGCGAGGATTGTTCCGACAAGATAGGAAGCCATGCCGATGACAAGAATCCACGGTTGGTCCCAAAGCGAGCCAATCATCGAACCCAAAATTCCTATCATGAGGAATTTCAAACCAAGTTTGGCTCGTGAGATTGCTTCCGCATGCATTTGAGTCCGTAGAACCGTCGGCCAGAGCGTGACAAGCGTTCCGATTATCGTGAGCCCGATCCACCCCAATAGGTTTACGTGAAGATGGGCCAGTGTGAGACGGGCTTGCCACACATCTTCATCCGTCTTTGATGCGTCGATAGCGCCAAAGACAATGCCCACAAGAATCATCAGCCCGGCAAACTGATAAAAGGCAATAACGCCCTTGAATTTCTTATTGAGTGACTTCTTGATCAGACTCGCCATCCCGATTAAGTAAAAGACTACGACCCCGCCAATCACACTGGCGCTGGCGATAACCAGCCATTGGATGTGTTTTGAGACCGAGAAGAGCACTCCCAGGATTCCCACATTAAGGAAGGAAATTATGGCCATCTGGCGCGTGCGATTTTGGGAGCGTGCCCACAAAAGTGCGCTGACAAAATGATCGCTCCAGGTGACGATTGCATTGGTGACCGCGCCAAGCAGCAATAGGTGGATCGTGAGCCATGCCGGAGTTCCGTTGTCGTTTCCCTTCTGGAAGACACCGGACACGAGAGCAGCAAGAAGGTAGGCAATTACGAGGGCATTGGCACGAAAGTGCCAATCTGCCCGTCCCAGTAAGAGTGTGTTCTTCTTTCCCTCATCGCTCATCAGGCGAAGTATTTCATCGAAGGCTCTCGAGATGCTCTTCGTCGTGCAGGAGAATTTTCTCGGGGAGGAGGGCGACAGTTAGCGTGCCGAAAGTATCGTGCAAGGCACTTGCCCCCCATTCCTCTTCTGTGAGCCCGCTCAAGGTCTGGATAATCGACGTTCTTGTCGAATACAGACGTGCAATGGATTTCTCAATGGAGTAGTCCCGATACTTCAACTCCGTGGCTTGGGCATCTGGCTCCCACCACATCAGCGAAGGCATGGGAAGGCCCTTGTGCAGCGCATCGACCATAAGGTGTATCCGCGCGAGCCAGACTTGTTCATCGACATCGCTCACATGTCCGAGAATAGTTGCCGGCGTCCAACCTTCATCCGAATGTTCCGATTCTGCAGCAGTTGCTGCCAGACGATTCGCAGAATCCATAAGTGCGGTCAGCGCATCAGCGTGCGAAATGTCCATGCCCTAAGTATTTCTGATTACTAGAGAATTGGTAAGTATCTATCCAATTCATATGCGCTCACTTGATGGCGATAGTCATTCCATTCCGCCCGCTTATTTCGGAGCACATACTCGAACACGTGCTCCCCCAGCGTCTCGCGGACCAACTCGCTGCCCTCCATGGCAATGATCGCCTCGTGCAGGTTGCTTGGAAGCGCAACGGTCTCACTCGATTCAGGGAGGGGATATTCCTCGGCAACTCCCTTCAATCCAGCCGAGAGCATTACTGCATAGGCAAGATATGGATTGCATGCCGAGTCTGGAGAACGAAATTCGATTCGCGTGGAATTCTCCTTCTTAGGCTTGTACATCGGCACTCGAACCAGCGCGCCGCGATTACTTCTACCCCAGTTCGCGAATGCTGGCGCCTCGCCTCCTCCATGCAAACGCTTATAGGAGTTGACCCATTGATTTGTGACTGCGGTGATTTCAGGAGCGTGCCGTAGTAAGCCCGCCACGAATGACCGACCAACTTTGGAAAGGTTGTACTCATCTTTCACGTCATAGAAGGCGTTGTTCTCGCCTTCGAACAAGGAAACGTGTGTATGCATTCCCGATCCGGGATGGTCGGCAAAAGGTTTCGGCATGAAGGAAGCATGAAAGCCTTGGTCGAGTGCTACTTCTTTCACGACGTGCCGGAAGGTCATGATGTTATCGGCAGTGCTCAGCGCATCTGCATAACGTAAGTCGATCTCCTGTTGCCCCGGGGCGCCTTCGTGGTGGCTGAACTCCACGCTGATCCCCATCGCTTCCAGGATCGTGATTGCTTGTCGTCGAAAGTCGTGCCCCACAACAGCAGGCGTTTGATCGAAATAACCGCCTGAATCCACTGGTTCAGGTTTCTTGCCGGGCTCGGGGCGGTCCTTAAAGAGAAAGAATTCAATCTCTGGATGGGTGTAACAGGTGTAACCCATTGATGCAGCTTTGTTCAAAGTCCGGCGGAGCACATGACGCGGGTCGGCAAGTGAAGCGCTGCCATCAGGCATGACGATGTCGCAGAACATGCGCGCAGCACCGGGTGCTTCCGTGCGCCAAGGCAGAATGGAGAATGTGCTCGGATCTGGTTTGGCCAACATGTCGGACTCGCTAACGCGGGCAAATCCCTCAATCGCCGATCCGTCGAATCCGATTCCCTCTTCAAATGCGTTTTCGAGTTCGGCCGGCGCTATAGCGACCGATTTCAGAAAGCCAAGGACGTCGGTGAACCACAAGCGGACAAAGCGAATATTGCGTTCTTCGATAGTTCGAAGGACGAACTCCTCCTGCTTTCCTACGTGTGATTCACTCATAGGAACATAGTTCCAACCCTTCATTACAACCGTGTTAACACAATCTGGAAAGGGTCTAGATGACGAAGAACTCCGCAGAATCGAGGGTGGCACGCTCAGCCACATCCTTGGTGATGAGCACGTTGGCACCGATGACCGCCCCCGCCCCCACCGTGACGTCGCCGATCACGCGGGCGCCAGCGCCGAGGATGACCCCGTCGCCGATGGTGGGGTGGCGTTTGCCTTTCTTATAGGAGCGGGCACCCAAGGTGACATCGTGATACATCAGGACATCGTTTCCGACGATTGCGGTCTCACCGATAACCACACCCATGCCATGGTCGATGAAGAAGCGCCGTCCGATGGTCGCACCGGGATGGATCTCGATTCCCGTTGCGGTACGGGTGAAATTCGACCAGATTCGTGCAATCAATCGGAAATTGTGAATCCAGAGCCAGTGGGCCATCCGATGCGCCCACACCGCGTGTATTCCCGGGTATGCAAGCAGGATTTCGAGCCGACTCCGCGCAGCAGGATCGCGCGCAAGTGCAGTATCGAGATCTTCCCTGATGTTGAGGCCCATATTTATTCCGCCAGATCCTTGTACAGCGCAGTTGAGAGATAACGCTCGCCAAAGGACGGAACGATCACAACGATGTTCTTGCCTGCGAACTCTGGTCGCTTGGCAACTTGGGACGCTGCCCAGATTGCGGCGCCGGAGGAGATGCCCGTGAGAATTCCTTCTTCAGCTGCCGCCCGCCGTGCGTAGGCGAAGGCATCATCGGCAGTCACATCAAAGACCTCATCAAAAATCGTAGTGTCCAAGATGTTTGGAATGAAGTTGGCACCGATACCTTGAATGGGATGGCCCCCTGGAGCACCACCGGTAAGGAGGGCGGATGCAGCAGGTTCCACTGCAAAAATCTTGATGTTCGGATTTTTCTCTTTGAGAACCTGACCAACTCCAGTGATGGTGCCACCAGTTCCAATACCTGCGACCACCGCAGCTACGGTTCCATCAGTGTCACGCCAAATCTCCTCAGCAGTGGTCTCACGATGAATCTGTACGTTGGCGGCATTCTCAAACTGGCGAACCAGCACCGCCCCTGCCTGAGCTCCCAGTTCCTCCGCCTTAGCAATCGCACCCTTCATTCCTTCCGCCGCTGGCGTTAGCACCAATTCCGCGCCAAAGGCACGTAACAACATGCGACGCTCTTTGGACATCGAGTCAGGCATGGTGAGGACCACTTTGTATCCGCGAGCAGCACCGACCATTGCCAGCGCGATGCCAGTGTTACCTGACGTCGCCTCGACGATGGTGCCCCCGGCTTTAAGTTGACCGTTCTTCTCTGCCGCATCGACCATTGCAATTCCGATT
Organism: Candidatus Nanopelagicaceae bacterium; assembly: GCA_036504835.1. Classification (GTDB taxonomy): domain Bacteria; phylum Actinomycetota; class Actinomycetes; order Nanopelagicales; family Nanopelagicaceae; genus QYPT01. The sequence goes on along the minus strand of DASXUM010000132.1, from coordinate 9,400 downwards.
CGGTCTTTGACGGATGCGGTTGGGTTGTAGAACTCCAATTTCGCGTAGACATTTGCGGCTGCTCCATCGGTGATTCGATTCAAGCGAACGAGAGGAGTATTGCCGACGACCTCAGTGATGTTGTTGTAAAGCTTCATTATTCTCCAATGTGAAAAGTTTGGTTATTGCTCGGAAGGATTTGAGACGTGCGGAACAGAAAACTTTTGAGAAGCAGTTTTTAGTTACGGCAAGCGCATGTGCAAGCACGCCCGAAATCAATGACACGCCGACGCGTGAATAACCAGTCACTGATTTCAAACATGGGTCAATGGTAGCAATACAAACACAACGTCTGATGCTCAGTTCTACCTGCGAATCCCTCGCAAAAGCCGCTTATAAAGAGCGCTCGTTCCAGCGGTTCGTGATGGGCAGGCGGCGATCCTTGCCGAATGCGCGTGATGAAACCTTCGGCCCAGGCGGGTACTGCCTCCTCTTGTATTCGGCGCGATCCACCATTGCGATCACCCGAATAACCAAATCCGCGTCCAACCCCGAAGCAATAAGAGAGGCACTGCCTTCATCGCCTTCGACATAGCGGAGAAGAACTTCGTCAAGGAGGTGGTATTCCGGGAGCGAATCGGAGTCCTTCTGACCCGGACGCAATTCAGCACTCGGCTCCTTGGTTATTGACCCCTCTGGGATTGGCGGAACTTCACCGCGAAGACGGGCTTGCGCATTTCTCCACTTTGCGAGCGCCCATACATCGGTCTTGTAAATATCTTTTATCGGAGCAAAGGCTCCTACGGCGTCGCCGTAAAGGGTTGAGTACCCGACCGCCAACTCGCTCTTGTTGCCGGTGGCAAGGACAAGATGACCCTCTTGATTGGATATTCCCATCAAGGTCACACCTCGGACTCTGGCTTGGAGATTCTCTTGCGCAATTCCCTTGAGGTCCAGTGATTCCAGAAATGCGGCGACCATCGGTTCGATTTCGACGGCTCGATAATGCAGGCCAGTGTTCATCGCCAATTCTTCTGCGTCCGTTATTGAGTGCTCAGATGAAAACTTGCTAGGGAGCGAGAGTCCAAATACTCGATCCGAACCAAGAGCATCAACTGCAATGGAGGCAACTAGGGCAGAGTCGATACCGCCGGATATCGCGATCACTACGGTGTTGAAATTATTCTTCTTCACATAATCGCGGAGCCCGATCACCATTGCATTCCATACCTCACCGAGATCATCCAGTCGAGGAGATATCTCGGCAGTGCGTTTAGCCGATGGCGCCACGATTTCTTCATGGATCACCAAATCAGGATGCGAAGTCCCAGATTCCAATGCAAGATCTACGATCAGTAGACAGTCCTGGAATTGCGGTGTCCGAGCCAGCAATTCTCCATCCGCCGCAACAACAATTGAGTCACCATCGAATACGAGATCGTCCTGGCCGCCTGTCATGTTCACGTAGGCGAGTGGAGCCCCCATCTCGCGCGCACGTTTTTGCACGAGGGCGAGCCGCACGTCATCCTTATTGCGTTCGTACGGACTTCCGTTTGGAACCACAACCAGGCCAGGTTTTCGTCCTCTTAGTTCGGACACGGTTCCGCCTTCTTGCCAAATGTCTTCGCAGATAGCTACGCCGACATCAACACCGTGTATGCGCACCACGAGAGATGATTGGCCTGGAACGAAGTTCCGGAACTCGTCAAAGACTCCGTAGTTGGGTAGATGATGTTTGACGTAGGTGGCTTGCACTTTCCCGCCGTGGATGATCGCAACGGCATTCTGCGGCGCGCCTTCTGGTGCTCCGAGACGATTGACGAAATCGGTGGCTTCATCAAGGAATCCGACGACGAGAACAAGATCGCCAAGGCCCTTCTCGTTCAACCGTTTGGCCAAATCAACAACAGCGCCCTTGCTGGCATGCCGGAAACTCTGACGGAGGGCCAAGTCCTCAACCGGATATCCCGTCACGACCATCTCCGGGAATACGACGAGGTGGGAACCCTCATGTGCCGCTTCCGCAACGGCTTTCTCGATCAGCGCACAATTTCCAGCAAGGTCACCGACGGTCGGGTTGATCTGCGCAAGGGCCAATCGAAGATGAGCTTTTGCCATACATCGAGCCTACTAGTCGAGCCAACTCACGATAAAGTAAGCCGTAGTTCCCAGGGACCTGATTCGCAGGCCTTGAGGCAGGAGGTCTGAGATGTCTGAATCACTTTATGGCGGCGCAACACACCGACGCATAACAATCCGCGATTTGCTCCAAGCCAAAATCAACTCTGAAAAGTGGGCAATGCTCACCTCTTATGAACAGATGACAGCCGGAATCTTCGACGAGGCAGGTATCCCCGTCTTGTTGGTCGGCGATAGCGCGGGGAATAACTTCCTTGGCGAGGAAAACACGATCCCCGTCACCGTCGATGAAATGATCCCTCTTGTTCGTGCGGTAGTGAGAAGTTCAAAACGCGCCTTAGTCGTTGCCGATCTGCCATTTGGTTCCTATGAGGCCTCGGCAGAACAAGCGCTGGCCACGTCGATCCGCTTCTTCAAAGAAGCCGGCGCCCATGCAGTCAAACTTGAAGGAGCCCAGCTCGAACAAGTTATGAAACTGACGCAATCCGGCATTCCGGTCATGGGGCATCTGGGCCTGACTCCCCAATCGATCCATCAATTGAGTGGTTACCGAGTTCAGGGGCGTGAAGATGCAGAGGTCATCTTCGATGCGGCCCTTGCTCTGCAAGAGGCCGGGGCATTTTCCATAGTTCTCGAACTCGTTCCAGAAGAATTGGCCGAGCGGATAACCAAGGCGCTCACAATCCCCACCATTGGAATTGGGGCGGGTCGCGCAAGCGATGCCCAGGTCTTGGTCTGGACGGACTTGATGGGAATCACCAAGAATCCGCCAAAACTGGCAAAGGCCTATCGAAACCTTCGCTCGGAAATGCTTGCTGCGACCCACGAGTGGGCCAAAGATGTCCTCCATGGAACCTTTCCAGGACCGGAGCAAACCTTTCACTAATGGCGTCTAGTTTCATCGGGAAGGTCACGATCGATCTGGCTCCACTTAAGAAATATCGGGACTTTCGCAATCTCTGGGCTTCGGGTCTGGTCTCCTATCTGGGTTCCATGATCACCTACGTAGCCATTCCCTTTCAGATTAAGAACATGACCCACTCCTACGTCGCCGTGGGTCTCAGCGGTGCCATCGAGTTAGTGCCTTTGATCGTCTTCGGTCTCTATGGAGGCGTTCTCGCAGATGCCGTGGATCGGAAAAAAATGCTCTGGGCAACCGAAGCCGGGCTCATGATTTTGACTTCGGTGCTCCTGTTCAACTCGATGCAGAAGACACCAAGCCTGATATTGATCTACGTCGTGACCGGACTCTTCGCCGCCCTTGACGGCCTGCAACGTCCAAGTGCGGGTGCGATCCTGCAAAGAATTGTCGGCCATGATGATCTCCCTTCGGCAAGTGCGCTGATGAGTCTCCGATTCCAATTTGGAGTCATCATCGGTCCCACCATCGGCGGAGTCATCATCTCAACACTCAACGTTTCGGTCGGATTCACGGTCGACATAATTTCATTTGTCGTCTCCCTGATCTTTCTTTCGCGTGTTGGTTCGGTGCCCGCCTCGGATAGGCGAGAAAAACCATCTCTGGCTGGATTATTTGCCGGGCTCCGATATGCCATGAGTCGCCAAGATCTCTTGGGTACATACCTGGTAGATCTCGCCGCCATGTTCTTCGCAATGCCAAACGCCCTCTTTCCTTTCTGGGCGGACCACTTGAACGCACCGTGGGCTCTGGGTTTCTTGTACTCAGCCGGTGTCGTCGGTGCCTTCTTCATCACAGTGACAAGTGGGTGGATCAACTCCTACCGCTTCCATGGGCGAGCAATAATTCTGGCGGCAGTGGGTTGGGGTATCGCTATCGCCCTTGCCGGTCTGATGCACTCACTGCCGTTGGTGCTCCTCTTCCTTGCCTTGGCAGGAGCATCGGACATGGTGAGCGGACTCTTTCGATCTGCCATCTGGAATCAGACCATTCCGGATGAACTTCGAGGGCGCTTAGCGGGAATCGAGTTGCTTTCGTACTCAATTGGACCCCTCGCTGGTCAACTCAGAGCCGCATCGGTCGCATCAGTTACCTCTTTGTCCTTCTCGGTAACTTCTGGTGGACTTATTTGCGTTTTTGTCGTCGTCATACTGGCCAGTTTTCTGCCAAAACTTCGAAAATATGATGTCGAGACCAATGTATTTGCAGTCGAACAACGAAGGATTCGAAAATCAAATACGTAGTTGGACGTCCCACATTGGATTTCGACAGCAGAAAAATTCGCAACAGCACAGAATTACTCAAAAAGTATTTCGCGACACGCACTCAAATATTTGTCACACAATGCTGGCATTGTTCACCAATTACTGACACGCTTATCCATGAACAGGTCCGGTGACGGATCGGACCATTCCGATTGGAGAAGTACGTGGCTGCAGCTAAGAAATCTGCTCCAAAGCGCAAGAAGGCCGCTGCTAAAGCAGTAGCGCCAAAGCGTCGCAAGAAGGCCGCTGCTAAGAAAGCAGTAGCACCAAAGCGCAAGAAGGCCGCCGTTAAGAAGGCAGCTCCAAAGCGCAAGAAGGCCGCCGCAAAGAAGGTTGTTGCCAAGAAGGCAGCACCAAAGCGCAAGAAGGCCGCTGCCAAGAAGGTTGTTGCCAAGAAGGCAGCACCAAAGCGCAAGAAGGCCGCCGCTAAGAAGGTTGTTGCCAAGAAGGCAGCACCAAAGCGTCGCAAGAAGGCCGCCGCTAAGAAGGCTGTTGCTGCTCCTGCAGCTGCGCCAAAGAAGCGTCGTCGCAAGAAGGCAGTTGCTGCCTAGTAACGACATTAAAAAGACCCGCCACGAAAGTGGCGGGTCTTTTTTTATGGGTCAGATCGGGTGGGTCAGAATTACTTCTCCTCGGGAGAGTGCTCGCGCAAAGCACTTCCCACCTTCTCGAAAATGGCGGCCAGGGCAACTTGATCTGCCTTGGAAAGATGGTCAATGAAACGGTTGCGGACACTTTCCACGTGATCAGGTGCCGCGGCGACAATTGCCTTCCATCCCTTGGGAGTCATCACCGCGAAACTTCCCCGTTTATCGCTGGGGCAGGATTCACGTTTGATCCAACCGGCTTTCTCCATAACCTTCATTCGATGAGAAAGTCGGGATCGAGAGAGCATGGCAACATCTGCCAACTCGCTCATCCGCATCCGTCGATCAGGGGCATCGCTGAGTTGGGCCAGAATCTCGTAGTCGGCCATCGATAGATCGTGACCTGCGAGGTCGATATCCAAAGCCTCCAAAAGTCGCCTGCTGGAGACGATATATCGCCGCCATGCTTTCATTTCAGTGGGATTAAGCCACTTGGGGGCTTGTGAGGTAGCGTTTTGTGCCATAGTCCTAGTGTAGGCGATAAGTTGAAAGTTCAACTAGTTTTACCCTAGGAAATGACGAGCAAAACCCCCGCGGCAGGAGAGATTGGATACAGATGAAGAGCGGAATCGACACCTCTTATATAGACCCGGCAGTAAGGGTTCAGGATGACCTCTTCCGCCATTTCAACGGCAAGTGGCTAGACACCCACGTGATTCCCGCCGACCGTGCCTCCGATGGAGTCGGTTACAAACTCCACGAGCAGGCCGAACGGCAGGTCCGCGAGATTATTGAAGGCTCGCCAGCCACTGATGAGGGTCAGAAGATCGGGGACCTCTACAAGAGTTTCATGGACACCGAACGGATCCAGGAACTTGGCTACCAACCAATCCTCTCCTACCTGAAAAAGATTGACGCCATCGGAGACGTCTCGGACTTCTTGAAGGTCCTCGGAAGACTCGAGCTGGATGGATTTGGCGGGATATTTTCAGCTGCCATCTATACCGACCATATGGACTCCCTCTCGAACATTATTTATTTAAGCCAAGGCGGTTTGAGCCTTCCAGACGAGGCCTACTACCGAGAGGAGCAATACCAACCTATCCGTGAGGCATTCCTGGTTCATGCCGCCAAGATGTTTGACCTGGTCGGGATCTCGGACGGGCCGGTTCAGGCCGAAAGAATATTGTCACTGGAAACCGCAATCGCGAGCTACCACTGGGACCAGGTGAAAGACCGCGATGCAACCCTGACATACAACAAGTTCACCCGTGCCGAACTCGAGGCTCTCTCCCCCGGATTTGATTGGGCGAGTTGGCTTGCCGCGGGCGAAATACCCGATCGTGGATTTGAGACGACCATCGTCCGCGAACCAGAATTCTTCACCGGTATCGGCACGCTCCTGTCGCAATTTGATCGCGACGAATGGCTCTCGTGGCTGCGATGGCAAGTCATCAGTGGTTCGGCACCATATCTGCACGATGCAATAGTCCAACAGAATTTCGACTTCTACGGCACGACCCTCAACGGAACACCACAACTACGCGACCGGTGGAAGCGAGCCGTTTCGGTAGTCGAAAGCGCCGTCGGCGAAGCCGTGGGGCGCGTATATGTTGAGCGGCATTTCCCTGCCACATCAAAGGCAGCCATGCAGAAACTGGTGAGTAACCTGGTCGAGGCCTACCGCCACAGCATCTCCAACCTTGAATGGATGAGCCAGACGACGAAAGAAAAGGCCCTCGAGAAGTTGGACAAGTTCACGCCAAAAATCGGCTACCCCGACAAGTGGCGGGACTACTCCGCCTTGGTCATAGATCCCAACGATTTGATGGGGAATATGGCGCGGATCGCCAAGTTCTCGCGTGACTTCGAACTGGCCAAGATTGGCGCGCCAGTTGATCGCACCGAGTGGTACATGACGCCTCAAACCGTGAACGCCTACTACAACCCCGGCATGAACGAGATTGTCTTTCCAGCGGCAATCTTGCAACCGCCCTTCTTTGATATCGATGCCGACGATGCTGCCAATTACGGCTCGATCGGAGCAGTTATCGGACATGAGATTGGTCACGGCTTCGACGACCAGGGTTCCAAATACGACGGCGAAGGAAACCTCAACGACTGGTGGACTCAGGCCGACCGTGACGAATTCGAGGAGCGGGCTCGCGTTCTTATTGCCCAATACGACGCCTTGGTGCCACATGAAGCCCCCGATATTTGCGTTAACGGCGCCTTAACCGTGGGAGAGAACATTGGTGACCTAGGCGGGCTCACCATCGCCTACAAGGCCTATCAACTGGCTCTAAACGGGGCTTCTGCGCCTGTAATCGATTCGCTGACCGGCGACCAACGCTTCTTTTACGCGTGGGCACAGTCGTGGCGGAGCAAAATACGGCCAGAGGCCCTGCGCCGTCAGATTGCCACCGATCCACACTCACCCGATGAGTTCCGAACCAATCAGGTGGTGCGAAATATGGAGGCTTTCTACGCCGCTTTCCAGGTCAGTCCCGGTGATCGGCTCTATTTGGAGCCAAAAGATCGGGTGACAATCTGGTAGGCGACCGCGAGGTCTTCACATTTAGCGCTGTTAGGATTTGCCTATTCAAGCGTTCCCCATAATTCGGATCGCCCAAAAGAATTGAAAGGAACTTTCGTGAAAAAGAGTCTGACGGCGGTATTGGTAATTGGAGCACTGGTTCTTACCGGCTGCGGAAACAAGAAGGCGGATTCATCCGCCACAGCAACAAGCACCCCGACCACATCAGCGGCACCTACGGCAAGCGGTGGCTTCGGATCTCCTCTAGCCCTCGGAGCAGGAGTCACTCTGACCATTTCTGCACCAAAAACTTTTACACCCGGAACTTTTGCTTCCAATTACCTCCCGGGACAGGCCGCCAACGTGTTTGACGTGACTCTAAAGAACAGCGGCACGACCGCCATCGACCCCACCACAATTTCTCTTGCCGCTAGCTCAGGTACAAATACCTGCACCGATGTTCTTGATGGAGACAACGGCGTGGCCGGTGCGCCAACTGATCCAATTGCAGCTGGGGCCACCTCGAACTTCAAGTTTGCGATCGGTTGCGACGCAAAGGCGGGTGCACCCCTGCACTTGGACATCACGGTCGGAACTACCACAGCTTCTATCGATGGAAAGATCGCCTAGTTATCCAATCGCCAAGACGTTTTTGAATTAGTAAAGGGTGACCCCCGAGGGGGTCACCCTTTACTTCTTAGTTTGTACTACTTGTGTTTTAGGCCTTTACGTAGAGCTGTCCGAAACCAAAGGTTCCTTGTGGTGCCCAGAAGTAAACGCCGCCGACCTTAGAGCCCCAAACTTCCTGGCCCTTGCTAAATACCGGACGGATGATCCAGTACTGGTCCATAGCTTTCTGAGCCAATACTTTCCAGGCTGCAGCTTGCTGTGTGCGGTTTGTCATGTTCAGAGCTTTCATGACGCCAGCCTTGAACGAAGCGTAGGCAGGGTCTTTCCAGTTCTGCGACAAGTCGAATCCACCCTCTTTGACGAACAGTGGGTAGATAACAGTGGAAGCATTTGCCCAGTCAGCACCCCAACCAGCGGTCGAAATATCGCCCTGCTTGTCGGTGTTCTGAACTGTGGAGTAGTACTGACCAGATGGGATGAAGTTGAACTTCATATTGATTCCAGCCTCATCCATTGCGGTCTTGATTAGAACTGACGCCTTCTGGTTGGTTGCCGTATTGGCCATATCCCATGAGATGCCCTTGTTCGGGTCAGTGGCCCGTGAGTAAGCATCTGGACATGATGTCTTGGCAGCTGCCAAAAGGGTCTTCGCGTAACTTGGGTTTCCGCCGATCTTCCAGTTTGGATCGTGGATGTTGCCCTTTGTTGGGGCGTAGTCCAGACCAAGAACTGGCTTGATGGCATTATCTCCAGGCGCACCGTAGAACGTTGATCCACCGGAAAGGTCGATCAATGCCTGGGTGTTGACCGCGAAGAACACAGCCTTGCGAATGTTGAGGCAGTCCATGTGTCCAGCAGAGACGTTCATCGCTGCGTAGCGGACATATGGGTCGAAGACATTAAGTCTCTGGTGTGCCTTTGATGGGTCAGCGAAGAATGCACGCAAGTTTGCAGTCTGCAGTGCATCTAGGTCGACGGTGTTGGGAATGCTGTTACCCAACATGATCTGGTCTGCAACATCTTGTGAAAGACCGAAGCGGACGACGATGTTATCTGGGTATGGGGTACGAACAGTGTCACTTGACTGCTTCCACTTGAGGTTGCGAACCAAGTCCAACTCATCGCCCTGCTTGTAGTGCGAGATCTTGTAAGGACCATCAGAGAACGGACGAAGGTCGTACCTGTCGCCGGTGTCCTTTGACTTCTTTACAGGAGATGCTGCTGGGTAAGTCAACGCGTAGTTGAAGTCAGCAAATGAGCGGTTCAAGTTGAAGGTGATGGTGTTGCCCTTGCAAGTAACTGCCTTGTCATAGAGGGATTGACCGGTCTTCTTGTATGGACCCTT
>DASXUM010000131.1:0-8027 GCA_036504835.1 Candidatus Nanopelagicaceae bacterium | reverse complement strand
GGGTGCTACCCCAGAACATCTGGTGGTCGCGATCTCATTGACGGGCCACGAAAGCATGGTCTGGATTAGAGAATTGGCGCGCGGAATTGAGATGGAGGCGCGCAGTTGTGATGTCCTTGTAGTCGGAGGAGATGTAGTGCGTGGTCCCGTGATCGCGATCTCGATGACTGCGATTGGACAGATTGACCAGCCGATTATGCGAACTGGGGCGAAAGTGGGCGACAAGATCTACCTGTCGAATCTTCCAGGGTGGTCTGCCGCCGGACTCTACTTTTTAATGCACAACATCAATGTCAGCGAACTCGAACCCGCTAGGTGCGTCGAACGCGCTCTTGCGCAGTTTCGCGCACCTGCAGTCCAGTACGCGGACGCAATTGCTTTTCGAGGTGCACACGCAATGTGCGACATCAGCGATGGGTTGCTTGTCCAAGCCGAGCAAATGGCCACCGCAACCAAATTCGTTCTTGATTCGGATGTGATCCGTCTTCACCCCGACTTTGCTGATCTGACAGGTCTGGCGGCGCAGGTCGGTATCGATGTCTGGGATTGGGTGGCCGCGGGAGGAGAGGACCACGTCTTTATGGCGACGGGAATCGACCTGCCTGGATACCAGATAGGCGAGGTTGTGCAGGGAACTGGGGTTGAATTACGAGGTGTAGAGAGAGCGCCGAAGGGCTTTAAACACTTTACTTAAGGGGCCGAGTGGAACTAGCGGGAAACTTTGCCAGCCTTCAAGCAGGAGGTGCAGACATTGGCGCGCTTTGAGGTGCCGCCTACGAGGGTACGGACGCGCTGAATGTTGGGATTCCAACGGCGGCGGGTCTTGACCTGAGAGTGCGAGACGTTATTGCCAAAGCTGGGGCCTTTGCCACAGATATCGCAGTTTGCAGCCATCGTCGTACTCCTTAGGTATGGATCTGTAGTTCGTCTTGCGGAACGGGGGTAAGGGTAGCGCCTAGGCGGGGTTGGAGGCTAATTGACCGATTCCACGCACAAATGAGGGCTATCCCTCGGCGTATTTACGCGTAAATAACCCCGCGGTGAGGTTTCCCACCCTTAAAGTTCCCACGCTGTATCTGCCTCCAATCCAGAATATGGCAGAAGAATTGGCTCATTATGAGAGGACACCATGAATTCCCTTGATCTGGCACGGTGGCAGTTCGCCATCACCACCGTGTATCACTTCCTATTTGTCCCGATCACGATCGGGATGGGCTTCTATGTCGCTGGACTGCAGACGGCCTGGCATCGAACCGGAAACCTGAAATACCTGCGGGCCACCAAGTTCTTCGGAAAACTCTTCCTCATCAATTTCGCCATCGGCGTGGTGACCGGGATCGTCCAGGAGTTCCAATTCGGAATGAACTGGTCCTCCTACAGTCGCTTTGTCGGCGATATTTTCGGGGCCCCGCTGGCCATGGAAGGCTTGCTCGCCTTCTTCCTTGAGAGCACCTTTTTAGGGCTCTGGATTTTCGGGTGGGACCGCCTTCCCAAGAAACTGCATCTGGCATCGATCTGGGCTGCCGCGATCGGGACTTTGCTGTCGGCGTATTTCATTCTCGCCGCCAATGCCTGGATGCAGCATCCCGTCGGTTACATCCTCAATGCCCAGAAGGGGAGGGCCGAACTCACCAACATATTCACCGTCCTCACCCAGAAAACCGCGCTGACCACTTTCTTCCACACGATCCCATCGGCGGCATTTACCGGAGCGGCATTCATCGCAGGAATTTCAGCCTGGCTCATCATCAAGAAGAAGGATGTCGAGATGACAAGGGGCACCTTGAAACTCGGACTCATCGCCATGCTGATCAGTTTTGTTTTTGTGGGAGTCTCCGGAGATCTCACCTCGCGGGTGATGACGCAGCAGCAGCCCATGAAGATGGCAGCCGCAGAAGCTCTCTACGACACAACCAGCTCTGCACCATTCTCTTTGCTCACGATTGGAACACTCGACGGATCACGTTCTGTATTTCAAATCGACCTACCTTCGGTTCTCTCCTTCTTATCTACTGGTGATTTCAAGGGCGTAGTCGAAGGCGTCAACGATCTCCAGGCCAAGTACGAGGCCCAGTATGGACCGGGCAACTACAAGCCGAATATTCCGTTGGCCTACTGGTCCTTCCGTCTCATGATGGGCTTTGGATTCCTCGGAGCACTCTTTGCCCTCCTGGCACTCTGGCAGATGCGCAAAGGGGGCACACCGCATGGCAGGTGGTTTATCCCGTCGATGTTGGCCTTGCCCTTCCTTCCGCTACTAGCGAATTCATTCGGTTGGATATTCACGGAGACCGCACGTCAACCGTGGGCAGTCTTTGGCTTGATTAAAACTTCGGCCGGTGTAAGCCAGGTGGTATCAAGCGGTGCGGTGCTCTTCACCCTGATCGCCTTCACACTTCTGTACGGAATTCTGGCGGTGATTGAGGTGGGCCTGATTCTGCGAACAATCCATATCGGTCCTCGTCCAGAGGTTGAGTACGACGTCGACACCATCGGCGGATCCGATAGCCGTCCACTCGTGATGTCCTACTAGGAGGGAGAAGACAATGTCATTTCAAAGCGTCTGGTTCTTATTGATTGCGGTTCTCTGGGTGGGATATTTCATTCTCGAAGGTTTCGACTTCGGGGTAGGGATGCTGCTTTCATCCGTATCTCGAAATGAAGCCGATCGCCGTGCAGTCCTGACGACACTTGGACCAGTGTGGGACGGCAACGAGGTCTGGTTACTCGTTGCGGGTGGCGCCACTTTCGCGGCATTCCCCGAGTGGTATGCCACATTGTTCAGCGGCTTCTATCTACCGCTGTTCTTGATTCTGGTTGCCCTGATCGTGCGCGGCCTCTCCTTTGAGTACCGGAGCAAGTACGGCAAGCCAGCCTGGCGTAAGCGTTGGGATATCGCGATATTCGTAGGCAGTGCTCTTCCCGCCCTTCTCTGGGGTGTCGCGTTTGCCAACATTGTGCGCGGAGTTCCGCTGGAGAAAGCCAGCAGTGGATCAATCGAATATGTCGGAGGATTCTTCAACCTGCTCAATCCGTACGCGCTGCTCGGTGGTGTCGTTACGCTGACGGTCTTCCTCACACATGGCGCGCATTTCTTGGCGCTCAAAACGGCGGGGGAGATTCGGGTGCGTGCACACGCATTGGCAATCCGTCTGGGCCTGATTGCCGCGGTTGCGGCGGTGGCTTTCTTAGTGTGGAGCAACGTGATGTTGCCATCCATCAATATGAAATTCCTCGTACTTTCCATTCTGACCGCGCTTCTCTGGGTCGGTGGTCTTCTCGCCAACTTCAAGGGACGCGAAGGATGGGCTTTCATTGCCTCCTCGGTAGCGATTGCCACATTTGTCAGCGGGCTTTTTGTGGCTCTCTATCCGCGCGTCATGCCGAGTTCGCGTGGTGCGCAGTTTGATCTCACCATCTTCAACGCCTCGAGCACTAATTACACCCTCAAGGTGATGACGGTTGTTGCCGTGGTGATGACGCCGATCGTTCTGCTCTATCAGGGTTGGACATACTGGGTCTTCCGCAAGCGCGTCAGCGCCTCCCAGATTTCTCACCCGGAGGTAGGAGTACTCGATACATTGCACCAGTGAAATCAGTTGATCTGCGGCTGCTGCTCTCCTCACGTGGCGGCCGCAGATTATTTTCAGCGAGTCTGATTGCTGGGGCGTTCTGGTCCCTGCTAGTCGTGGTAAACGCCTACCTGATTGCAGAAATCATCGTTGGGATCACGGGACATCGGTCGCATGTCTTCAAGTTGGTTGCCGCCCTGGGCTTTCTCTGGTTGGTGCGTTCGATTTTCCAAGCGCGATTTGATTATTGGTGCTCACTTCAGGCAATTCGCATTAAACGTCAATTACGCGCGGAGACTACGTCACACATCGAGAATTTCGCAGGCGGTTCGTCGGCGCGTTTGAGCACCATTCTCACCAAAGGATTGAACTCGCTCGATATCTATCTAGGGCGCTTTATTCCGCAGATGATATTTGCCACGATCACTCCGCTGGTCGTGATAGTTGTCATGTTCTTTCAGGACAGCATCTCGGGCGCCATCGCCATCATTACGTTGCCGTTGATTCCGCTCTTCGGCGCCTTGATCGGCCGTTACTCTTCAGAGTCGGTTATGCGGAAGTGGCAGACGCTAGGAACCCTTTCTGCCTACTTTGAAGATTCGCTCCGCGGATTCGTGACCTTGAAAATCTTCGGACGAAGTAGAAGTCAATCCAAAAGGATTGGCGAAATGGGCGATGTCTACACCGATGAGACCATGAAGGTCTTGCGAATTTCATTTCTTTCTGCCTTCGCCCTAGAACTCATCGCCACGTTATCAGTAGCCGTGATCGCTGTCTCCATAGGACTTCGATTGTTGGATGGGGCAGTGCCATTCAAAACTGCGCTCATCGTCCTGGTGCTTGCACCGGAAGTCTATTTTCCCGTCCGGAATGCGGCTTCTCTCTTCCACGCCTCACAGGACGGAACGCAGGCGTTGCGCGAATTAGAGTCGGTACGAATCGACACGGAGGAAGTTGCGCCGATTGCGCCATTGGAATTCAAAGAAGTGTCTTCAATTACTTGGGAGCGGTGGGAATGTTCAGATGGTGCGGTCGTACCAGTTGGAGAAGTTGGGCGGGGTCAGATGCTCTTTATCCTGGGCGAATCAGGAATAGGTAAAACCACTTTTGCAGACAATCTGCTGGCGCTCACTTTCTCCGCATCGGTTGCAGTTCGCGATGGTGCGAAAGTGTTCGAGTTGACCGATGGAATGCAGAACGCATGGCAGAGAAAAGTTGGCTGGATCCCGCAGAACCCGCAGTTGGCTACGGGGAGCGTCCGCGATCAGTTTCGTCTCGTGGATCCCACGGTTGGTGATGAGCAGATAATGCAGTACCTCGCAATGTCGGGACTATCAATTGACGATCTACCCGACGGCTTGGATACCCATCTTGGTAAAGGTGGGGAGAGTTCACATGCGGCTTCGGGTGGTCAGATCAGGCGAATCGCAGTGGCTCGTGCGCTTTTTCGACAACCTGCCATTGTTGTTGCCGATGAGCCCACCGCCGACTTGGATCGCCAGAGCGCCGATGCCGTCATGCATGCGCTTCGACAAGCACAAGCCGACGGCGCCATAGTTGTTTGTATTACCCACGATCCCACTCTGATCGGCCCAGCAGATCTCGTCTGTGAAGTAGACCGGAACGCTTTATGAAGCGCACGTATCCCTATCTTTTGAGTAGCGCAGCCTACCTTTGCGGCATTGGCCTCACCGTCACCAGTGCATGGCTGATAACCATGGCATCTGTCCGTCCACCGCTGGTCACGTTGAGCGTTGCGATAGTTGGTGTCCGTTTCTTCGGAATTTCTAGATCGTTGGCGAGGTACTTCGAGCGGCTCTCATCTCACCGCCAAGTGTTCGGGCGCCTATCTCATTTGCGCGTTCGACTTTTTGAGGCGATCACATCTAATGCACGTCAGCTCATCGCAGATCTTTCAGCTGGGAAACTAGTAAAGCGGGTTGCAGACGATGTGGAGCGGGTCCAGGAGTACGAACTACGTATTACTCTTCCGCATATTGCGGGTTCGATCACGGTGCTAACTGCGGTCGCACTTGGGGGATGGATTCTTCCCATATCGGTTCTGATTACTTTGCCTATAAGTCTCACCCTGCTTTTCATTTTGCCGATTCTCGTTAAAAGTAAATGTGAAGTGGTTGCCCGAAGAATCGAAGTGCTAGAGAACGACTATGCCGAACTGGTCCAACAGGCCTCGCACGGGATCGTTGAAGCGAAGTTCTACGGCTACTTGGAGGAAAGACTCGAGCAGACGAAAGCGATCGAGACCGAGATCATGCAAGAGGAAGATGCACTTCTGCGGATCAACAGTTGGTTTGCCTTCGCATTGGCCGCCATGTCGGGTCTGGCTCTGGTCGGCCTTGTATTGGCAGCGCAATTGCACTCATCCTCACTTCCGGCGGTGAGGATCTCGATGTTGATCTTCTTGCCCCTTGTCATGTTTGAAGCAATCACCATGTGGTATCCCAATCTTTTCCTCTCGGGCAAGCTTCTGCTGGCCCGCGACGAGATTTTGCATATTGTGGAAGCGTCAGCGCTCCCGGCGACCTCTTCTATCGAGTTGCAAGGCCCGGTTACGCGCATCATGGCCCGCCAGGTTCAGGCTAAATGGTCTGATGGCGCACATTTCATGGAGCCCGTTTCATTTTCAGTGGATGCAGGCAACTCCCTTGTTATCCGGGGCCGGAGCGGAAGTGGGAAGTCAACCCTTGCGATGGCACTTTTAGGCCTTCTCGAATACGACGGAGAAATACTTCTCAATGGAATTGAATTGCGAACCATCGCGAACCCGCCGATCGCAGGCGCCATTCAAAGCAGTCACATCTTCAACACGTCCTTGCGTGAGAACCTCAAAATCGCGGCGCCACTTGCCGATGATGATGCCCTCGTCGCCGCGTTGAGAATGGTCGAACTCGATACATTGCTGGCGCACCTGCCCGATGGGTTGGACACGGTGATCGGCCAATTTGGTCGCGCACTCTCGGGTGGCGAAGCCAAGCGCCTTAGCCTGGCACGCGCCCTCCTCTCATCGGCCGACGTGCTTGTTCTAGACGAACCGACCGAGCACCTGGACCGCGAATTGGCCCGGCGAATCGAGAAACGAATTCTAGAAATGGATCGAATCCTCATCGTCATCACCCATTCGGGTTGGGAAGGCGCCAGCGCGACACTTCACCTGCTTCGATAGCGCACCTGCTCCAACATTTAGCGAGAGAATGCCTCCATGGCTGACCTGACTACGAAGTTGCTGGATGTAGTCGGCGACCGCACCGCAAAAGCGCTCGAGGCAGGAATCGGAACTCGGACTGTCGGCGACCTCCTGCGACATTACCCACGGCGCTACATGGTGCGGGGCGAACTCACCGATATTTCGGAGTTGAAAGTCGATGATGAGGTGACAATCCTCGCCGAGGTCTTCAGCACGAATGCGCGTTCGCTACGCGGCCGTAAGGGAACCATCCTGGAAGTTGTTGTAACCGACGGAAAGGCAAAGCTCTCGCTTACTTTTTTCAATCAGGCATGGAGAGAGCGCGACCTGCGCGTTGGTCGACAGGGACTTTTCGCGGGGAAGGTCGGAATTTTCAATGGCAAGCGGCAACTTTCGCATCCTGATTATGAATTGATCCCCGATGGAAGCGATGTCGACAGTGCGATCGGTGAATTCGCGGGCAAGTATCTTCCGGTCTATCCCGCGACCGCGAAGATGCCGTCTTGGAAACTTGCGCAGTGCATCACGTTGGCAGTCGACGCACTTGACGAGGTTCCGGATTTCCTCCCCGAGGATATTCGGCAAAGACACGGCTATCCCACATTGAAACAGGCCCTTGTCGACTTACATCAACCGCATGACTTGGAATCCGCAGAGAGGGCACGTGAGAGGCTGACATTTGACGAAGCCTTTCTTCTCCAACTTCTTCTGGCGGTACGCAGAGCACAATTGCGCAAACTCAACGCCACTGCCCGTCCCGTTCGCGGCGGAGGTTTGCTCGAGGAATTTGATAAGCGCTTGCCCTTCACGCTTACCGATGGACAGCGCGCGGTCATCGCGGAGATCGAAACCGATCTTGCCGCGCCGCATCCCATGCACCGCCTGCTGCAAGGCGAAGTCGGTTCGGGAAAGACCGTCGTCGCACTGCGCGCCATGTTGGCTGTGGTTGATAGCGGCGGGCAAGCCGCACTGCTTGCACCGACTGAGGTGCTTGCTCAACAACACCTGCGAACCATCACGACTTTGTTGGGAGACCTCGCCCAGGCTGGAATGCTAGGCGGATCTGAACGCGCGACCCAGGTGAGCCTGATTACCGGTTCGCAGAATGCCGCATCGCGCAAGGATGCACTTGCACTCGCCGCATCGGGACAGGCCGGAATAATTATCGGCACGCACGCTCTTCTTGGGCAGAGCGTCAATTTCGCCGACCTTGGTCTCATCGTCGTTGACGAGCAGCACCGATTCGGCGT
>DASXUM010000130.1:0-26779 GCA_036504835.1 Candidatus Nanopelagicaceae bacterium | reverse complement strand
ATGGCGCAGTCGATTTGGTCAAGAGCCATGTTTTCACCTCAATTTGACTACGAATTCTGACATTAAATAGACCAACGGTCCAGCATAGCGCGTCTCTCTTGTACCTATGGGCTACCCGTAGTTAAATTCTCACAATCATTTCCGGAACTTCTCCTCAAGTGCACTTCGGAGGCCCGATGGACCAGTTCGATGACCTAATTCAACTTCTCGATTGCAATGGCGTGGCCGTAGCAGACCCGCGTTACTCCTCCACATTGGATGAGGAAACATTGCTTGGTTTCTACCGTGACATGGTCCTTCTTCGCCAACTCGATATGCAGGCAACGGCTTTGCAGAGGCAGGGCGAACTCAGTCTCTGGGCGCCATCCCTTGGACAAGAAGCTGCGCAGATTGGCTCTGGGCGAGCACTCAAGGCGCAGGACTACGCATTTGCCACTTACCGAGAGCACGGAATCGCTTGGACTCGGGGAGTAGATCCAGTCAAGATGCTTCGGTTCTGGCGCGGCACGGTCCATCAGTCGTGGGATGCGAACTATCACCGCCTCTACGGATATCAAATCATTATTGGTGCACACACATTGCACGCCACCGGATATGCAATGGGTGCCCAGTACGCCGGTCACGTCGGGACCGGTAACGCCGATAAGGACGAAGCCGTCATTGCTTTTTTTGGTGACGGTGCAATGAGCGAAGGCGACGTCAACGAGGCGTTTGTATTCGCTGCCGCCTACCAAGCGCCGGTGGTCTTTTTCTGCCAGAACAATCAATGGGCAATTTCAGAACCAACCAAGCGCCAGAGTCGCGTTCCACTTTCGCGTCGAGCCGATGGCTTCGGTATGCCTGGTGTACGCGTTGACGGCAATGACGTCATTGCATGCCATGCGGTAACCATGGAGGCGCTAGATCGCGCCCGGTCGGGCCAAGGTCCAACGCTGATTGAAGCAGTCACATATCGGATGGGAGCGCACACAACATCTGATGATCCAACTAAGTATCGCGATGGCGCCGATGATGACCTCTGGCGCACACGTGATCCCATCGAACGTCTGCGAATCTATTTGACGAACAAGAACGTTCTCACCGATGTCATCGCTGCAGACATCGCCCGTGAAGCGACATCTCTTGCCGAACGCATGCGAGAGGGTTGCCGCCAATCTGCCGATCCGGATCCGATGGCAATGTTCGATCACGTCTACGCAAGTCCAGATGCGCGGATTGAGGCTCAACGAGCCGAGATTCAAGAAATTCTCGCCAAAGAAGGGAGGATCTGAAATGGAAGAACTCACCATTCTTGGTGCTATTAATCGAGGGCTTCGACGTGCAATGGAAGCTGATCCCAAAGTTCTGTTGATGGGCGAAGACATCGGCAAACTCGGCGGAGTATTTCGTGCCACCGAAGGTTTGCAGAAAGATTTCGGCGAAGACCGTGTCATCGATACTCCCTTAGCCGAGTCCGGCATCGTGGGTACTGCGATCGGACTGGCACTGTATGGATTCCGCCCAGTGGTTGAAATTCAGTTTGACGGTTTCGTCTATCCGGCCTTTGACCAGATAGTGGTTCAGGTGGCCCGCATGCGCTACCGCACCGCGGGAGTTCTACAGCTCCCGATCACAATTCGTATGCCCTATGGCGGAGGCATTGGATCAGTCGAGCATCATGGTGAATCACCAGAGGCATACTTCGCCTCCACTCCTGGTTTGCGAGTTGTCACATGCGCCGATCCATCCGATGCCTATTGGATGATTCAACAGGCTGTTGCTAGCGATGACCCTGTCATCTTCCTCGAACCGAAGCGGCGCTACTGGCAGAAAGGTGACGTCGACACGTCGGCAGAACTTTCGTCGGCCCATCCCATGAACGGGGCGAAGGTGTTGATCGAAGGGACTGACTGCACGCTTATTTGCTACGGCCCAACGGTGGCAACTGCTCTTCAAGCAGCCGCGCTCGCCGCAAAGGACGGAGTCTCCATGGAGGTCATTAATTTGCGTTCTTTGAGTCCACTTGACCTAACCACGCTGAATAACTCTGTGATGAAAACTGGTCGGGCAATCGTTGTGCATGAAGCCTCCAGCAGCGGGGGAATTGGCGGTGAGGTCGGACAGTGCCTTATGCAATCCTGCTTCTACCATTTGAAGGCCCCTGTGCTTAGGGTGACAGGTTATGACACGCCATATCCGCCCAGTCGAAATGAGAACAAATACCTACCCGATGCCGATCGCATTCTCGATGCGCTCGAGCAGAGTATGAGTTACTGACATGGCAACTAATACCGCGTTCGATTTCTTGCTTCCAGATGTTGGCGAAGGCTTGGAAGATGCCGAGATTGTTAACTGGAAAGTAGCTGTCGGTCAACAAATAGAAGTCAACCAACCACTCGTCGAAATTGAATCTGCAAAATCCCTCGTTGAATTGCCGAGTCCTTATGCGGGCACCGTGCTTGAGCTCCTTGCGAAAGAAGGAGAAGTCGTACGGGTTGGTACGGCGATCATTCGAATTCAACTAGACACTGGTGGGCAAACCTCTGACGTATTGGGCGAAACTGGGAAAACAGAGTTCCTCGTGGGTTCAATTTCCAAGGGTGAAGAAAGCCGGCGTCAGCAAGGCTCAACACGTAACTACGGTAAGAAAAGTACGCCAACCGATGTAATTGTCGAGCCCGTTGCGAAGAAACCCTCTGGCGGATTGGCCACGCCGCCCGTGCGCAAACTTGCGCGCGAACTTGGTGTGGTTCTTGATAATCTCGTCGGAAGCGGTCCTCAAGGTTCCGTAACTCGTGAAGATGTCACAGCCTTTGCCGCAAAGAGCAAAGGTGCCTCAGTTGTCACCCCAGTGCTTGGAGATGTTGTTCGTGAAAGTCGCACACCCATCAGGGGAGTACGCCGCTCTATGGCCGAGGCGATGGTTTCCAGTGCATTCACCGCTCCACATGTCACCGAGTTCATCACCGTGGATGTAACTGCTTCGATGCAATTTCTCGATCGACTTCGTACGCAACCCGAATACGTAGGAGTGCGCCTTTCCCCGCTGACGTTGTTGGCACGCGCCATGTGTCTGGCGGCGCATCGAACCCCAGCAGTAAATAGCTACTGGGACGAGGCGGCACAAGAGATCGTGACCAAGCACTACGTGAATCTAGGGATTGCAGCGGCTACCGACCGCGGTCTTTTGGTGCCTAATATCAAAGACGCCGATCAACTGACACTGAAACAGTTAGCCGTCTCTATCTCTGAAATTGTCGATGCCGCACGTGCAGGACGAACTGAGCCAGCCCAGATGACTGGTGGCACCATGTCCATCACCAACATCGGCGTTTTTGGAATCGATACCGGCACTCCGATCCTGCCTCCTGGTGAGTCGGTCATCGTGGCACTTGGTGCCGTCGTGCAACGTCCATGGGTGGTCGATGGTCAGATCATGGTGCGTTACGTGACGACGCTGGCATTGTCATTCGATCATCGTTTGGTCGATGGAGCGCAAGGGTCAAAGTTCCTTGCCGAAGTCGCGATGATGATGCAGGAACCCGCGATGCTTCTGGCTTGGGCGTAAATTACTGTGGTTTAGCGACCTTGCCAGTGGGGTAGACGCTTTTCCTTGAAAGCGCGCGGCCCTTCCTGTGCATCCTCGCTGAGATATACGGGGGCCCAAATTTCATTGGCCCTCTGCCGCGCATCACCGATGACGCCGTCAATGATGTTGCGGACCATGGCTTTGCCCGCAGCAACCGAGAGTGGGGCATT
This sequence comes from Candidatus Nanopelagicaceae bacterium, assembly GCA_036504835.1. GTDB lineage: Bacteria > Actinomycetota > Actinomycetes > Nanopelagicales > Nanopelagicaceae > QYPT01. Next base: position 23,041 of record DASXUM010000130.1, on the reverse strand, counting down.
GGCTGCAATCCGTTGAGCAAGTTCGCGACTCGCGGCACTGAGTTCGTCCGCGGGAACTACGAAGTTAACCAGTCCTACGTTCTGCGCCCTGAATGCGTTGATCGGATGCGCGGTGAGCAGAAGTTCCATTGCTACGCGCGGAGGAATCATCATCGTGAGAGGCGCTGCCCATGGCGCACCGCGCCCATGGCGGGCTTCGGTGATGCCGAACGTGGCATGACTGGCTGCAATCACCAGGTCAGCTTGTTGGGCGAGGAAGAAGCCACCGCCCAGTGCTACTCCATTTACTGCCGCGATGACAGGTTTGTGCGTTACTAAATCGGGGATGAAATCATCTGGCGGGATAGTTAGGTGTTGCTCAGACATCTCCTTGAGGTCGGCTCCGGCACTGAATGCGGCCTTGCCTGTCGCGGTGATGATCAAGACCTTTGCTTGATCGTCATTTGTGAATGCTTGAAGGGCGTCGCGAATTCCCTCGCGAACCGCCGAATTCAGTGCGTTGCGTGCTTCGGGTCGGTTGATGGTGATCGTGGCGATACCGCCGGAAACTTCGTATACGAGTTCTTGGCTGGTAGCCATTACGAAACCAATCCAAAACTTCGTGCGATAAGCATTTTCTGCACTTCGCTAGTCCCTTCTCCTATTTCCAGAACTTTCGAGTCGCGATAATGACGAGCGACCAGGTATTCGTCCATAAAGCCATAGCCTCCGAAAATCTGCGTGGCAGCGCGCGCGTTATCCATGGCGGCATTGCTGGCAACAAGCTTGGCGATAGAGGCCTCGGTCTTGAAATCTTTACCGGCCATCTTTAGGGCTGCCGCCTGGTAGTAAGCAAGGCGAGCCACATGGGTACGTGCTTCCATCTCCGCAATCATGAATGCGATGGATTGGTGTTGGGAGATCGTCTTCCCAAAAGCCTTGCGCTCTTTGGCGTAGCGCACGGATTCATCGATACAACCCTGCGCTGCTCCTACGGCAAGTGCCGCAATCGCAATACGACCGTCATCTAGCGCCTGAAGGAAATTTGCGTAACCGCGACCCTTTTCGCCAAGAAGGTTGCTGGCAGGTACGTGGACGTCAGTGAAAGAGAGTGGATGGGTATCGGAGGCATGCCAACCTAGTTTGAAGTAAGACGGTTCGACGACAAATCCCGGCGTTCCGTTTGGGACGATAATTGTGCTGAGTTCCTTCGATCCATCGGGTTTAGTCCCGGTTACGCAGGCAACGATCACCAGTGACGTGATGGAGGTTCCTGAATTGGTGATGAAGGTCTTGGCACCGTTAATGATCCACTCGTCTCCTTCAAGCCGAGCCGTGGTGCGCATGCCGCTGGCATCGCTACCGCCATCGGGCTCTGTAAGGCCGAAACCGGCAAGGGCCTCACCGCTTACAAGTGCCGGCAGATATTTCTTTCTCTGTTCTTCGTTACCAGTTTGAAATATCAACATCGAACCTAAACCGACACCGGCTTCGAGAGTGACTGCCACACTCTGGTCGATGCGCGCGATTTCTTCGATAGCAAGGCAGAGGGAGAGGAAGTCGCCACCCATCCCGCCCACGTCTTCGGGGAAAGGCAGGCCGAAAATTCCCATTGCCCCCATCTTCTTGATGACCTCATAGGGAAAGCTCTGTTCTCGGTCGTGTTTTGCGGCGACGGGGGCGATTACTTGATTGGCGAAATCGCGTACGGTTTCGGCCAGCATCTTATGATCTTCGGATAGCTGCATTAATGCTGAGTTCATTTCTTGTCCGCCATTCTTCTGCTGTTGGTTAAAGCGATCGCCGTCTTAGATCGGATCGTCAACCCGGTCGTTGTGCCAAGCCAATGGCTTGTGTCCAGTAGTGCCTCGAAATCGATGCCAGTCGAGATGCCGAGACCGTGCAACTGCCAGACCAAATCCTCTGTCGCGAGGTTTCCTGTCGCACTTTTGGCAAAGGGGCAGCCACCCAAGCCGCCGATTGATGAGTCGACCGTTGTGATGCCCTCCTGCAAAGCGGTGAGGGTGTTCGACAAGGCTTGGCCGTACGTGTCGTGAAAATGAACCGCCAATTGCGATCGTCGAATGCCACGCGCATCCAGAACGTTCAAGAGATCGACAACATCGCCGGGGGTGGCGACGCCGATCGTGTCGCCGAGTGAGAGTTCTGTGATTCCGTCGGAGAACAATCGTTCAGCAACATCAGCTACCTTCTCTGCCGCCACTTTCCCTTCCCATGGATCTCCAAAGCACATAGAGATATATCCGCGAACCTGTAAATCGGCGGCACGTGCTTGCTGTATTACGGGAGTGAATACATCAAGCGAGCCTTTCACGGTGTTGTTGAGATTCGCCTTTGCAAAGGATTCGGTTGCACTTGCAAATACCGCAACCTCTCGTACGCCAGTCTTCATCGCGCGATCGAGGCCACGTTGATTAGGCACCAATGCACTCGTGCGATGAGTTGCCAGCAAAGGCGCCAACTCGGCTAGCAATTCCTCTGCATCGGCTAGTGCGGGGATGAGATCGGGTCTGACAAAACTGGCAACTTCAACGGCAGGAAGTCCGGCTCCTGCAAGTCGTCGGATCAATTCGGCTTTCACTGGCACTGAAAGGATTTGAGATTCGTTCTGCAATCCATCACGCGGGCCCACCTCATAGACGGTGACTGCTTTTGGCAATCCACTTCGATCAAACATTCTCAACCACCTCCAGTAAGAGTTGACCCACGCGCACACTTGAGCCGAACACGACGTTGCATTGCAGAACTTGACCGGGGCGCCGGGCGCGCACGACATGCTCCATTTTCATTGCTTCAATAACCACTAAGGGATCTCCGACCGCCACCTGGTCGCCAATCGCGACATTGACAGCTATCACTACACCAGGCATCGGACTCACGATCTCGTTGCTGAGTTGATCGGCCGAGACACTCCGATCACCTGTTTCCTTGATTAACCAGGTGCCGAAGGAGGGGTGGTGGATCCAGAAGTCATTATCGTCATGCCAGAAATCGCCCGTGAAAGCGCTATCGACCTCAGTTGGGCAGTCGTACCTCTTGCTATCGATATAGGCGGCGATTGTCGCAGAGGGCATTCCATTGAGACGCCACCCATCGGTACGCCACGAACCGGCTGGGGAAGTGGAGGTTGCGACGGATGCGTAAGCAGATAGCACTGAGGCCGAGGGCTCTTCTCGTTTAAATTCATGGGCTTCTAGAAATTTGGTATCGAAACTGGAGTCTTGCACTTCGGGTAAATCGAGAAGCGCAATGAGGAAATCAGTATTGGTAATTACGCCAAGCAATACGGTCTCTGAAAGAGCCTCGCGCAAGCGCTTCAATGCGACGGCGCGATCCTCTCCCCAAGAGGCGATCTTGCCGAGCATGGGGTCGAATGAAGACGTAACAAGGGTTCCGTCGTGAATCGCAGAGTCGGTGACGGTGTGGGACACCTCGGGGGCGGCGAATTTTCCAATGACTCCGCCGGTGGGAAGGAAGCCATTGAAGGCGTCCTCCGAGTAGATACGGGCTTCGATCGCGTGGCCGTGAAACTGCCTTACTGGTATTACATCGCCGAGTTTTTCACCTGCTGCTAGACGAATTTGGCACTCGACTAGGTCTAGTCCAGTGATCATTTCGGTAACCCGATGCTCTACCTGCAGTCGTGTGTTCATTTCCATGAAGTAATACGTGTCGGGAGAATCTGCATCTACGATGAATTCGATTGTGCCGAGGTTCTGATAATTGATTGCTGAAGTCAGCGCGAGTGCTGCATTGCCCATGATTTCGCGGTTCGTCTCAGAGAGTTGAGGAGCCGGTGCTTCTTCAATAACTTTCTGGTGCCGACGCTGAAGCGAGCACTCGCGTTCTCCCAAATGCGTTCCGGCACCGAAGTTGTCGGCAACGACTTGGAACTCAATATGCCGAGCCCGTAGCAAGTACTTCTCAACGAGCAGCGTGTCATCGCCAAATGCGGCTAACGACTCCCGTCGGGCGGCCGGTAAAACTTCACGCAATTCACGTAAGTCACGAGCAACATGGAGGCCCTTGCCGCCACCACCAGCGGCAGGCTTCACCAAGAGGGGGAAGGTCATGCCGGCACAGGCATCAAGGAGATCTTCGTTGGTCATCTGGGCTTCGCCGATCCCAGGTACCACGGGTACTCCAGCGCGAATCGCATATTCTCGCGCCGAGATCTTTCCGCCCATGGCAGTCATCGCGTGCGCGGGTGGGCCAATGAAGATCAATCCCGCCTCCACGCATGCCTGCGCAAACTCAGCGTTCTCGGCTAGAAATCCATAACCGGGGTGAATGGCCTGTGCGCCGCTTTTTCTCGCCGCATCGATAATCTGCTGGATGCTGAGATATCCGGTCTGCTCACCATCCTTCAAGAGGTAGTTCTCTGAAATTTTTTGCACATGGAGTGAGCCGCGATCGTTGTGCGTATGAACGCCAACTGCATCGATGCCAAGTCTTTCAAGGGTTGCGTTTACCCTTAACGCGACTTCTCCGCGATTTGCGATGAGTATTTTTGATATCACCATTACATCCGGAAGATTCCGAATGAGCTTGCCGGAAGAGGAGATAGTCCGGAGACAGAAAGGGCCAGCGACAACACGCGTCGCGTGTCACGCGGATCAATGATCCCGTCGTCCCAGAGTCGAGCAGTTGAGAAGTATGCGCTGCCTTCTTCTTCATATTTGGCCAAGATCGGGGCTTTGAATTCCTCGATCGCCTCCGCGCTCCATTCTTCGCCACGTGCTGCAAGTTGATCCGTCTTTACTGTTGCGAGAACTGATGCGGCTTGCTCGCCACCCATAACAGAGATGCGCGCATTGGGCCACATCCATAGGAACCGTGGATCGTAAGAACGTCCGCACATCGAATAGTTGCCTGCTCCAAATGAGCCGCCGATGATGACGGTGAATTTCGGAACTCGCGTGCAGGCCACCGCTGTCACCATCTTGGCACCGTGCTTTGCGATCCCACCGGTTTCATATTCGCGTCCGACCATGAAGCCGGAAATATTCTGCAGGAATACGAGCGGGATCTTGCGGTGATCGCAGATTTCGATGAAATGGGCGCCCTTGAGAGCAGATTCGCTGAAAAGAACCCCATTGTTGGCAATAATGCCGACGGGATAGCCGTCAATGTGGGCGAATCCCGTAACCAAGGTTTCACCATATTCGGCCTTGAACTCCAGAAACCTACTTCCGTCGACTATGCGGGCAATGACTTCGCGCACGTCGTAGGTAGTGCGGGTGTCAGTGGGCACTATTCCGAGAAGCTCTTCTTCGTCGTAACGGGGCAGTTCGATCTCAGTCTCGGGTTTCAGCCAACTTTCGGCACGGGGGAGTGTTGAGACAATTGAGCGGACAACTTTGAGCGCTTCGCCTTCGCTCTCGGCCAGATGATCGGTGACGCCTGATACGCGCGAGTGCATTGCGCCGCCACCCAAATCTTCAGCGGTGACTTCCTCACCCGTTGCCGCCTTCACCAAAGGGGGTCCGCCAAGAAAGATGTGTCCTTGTCCGGCGACGATCACGTTTTCGTCGCTCATCGCAGGAACATATGCTCCTCCCGCTGTGCAGGCACCGAGTACTGCAGATATTTGTGGAATGCCTGCGGCGCTGAGTTTTGCTTGATTGAAGAAAATTCGACCGAAGTGATCTCTATCTGGAAAAACTTCATGTTGGAGGGGAAGAAAAGCTCCACCCGAATCAACGAGATAAACGCAGGGCAGGTTGTTTGCCAAGGCGATCTCTTGCGCACGTAGGTGCTTCTTCACGGTCATGGGGTAATAAGTGCCGCCCTTTACGGTTGCATCATTTGCGATGATCATTGACGGACGCCCGCTGATGATCCCGACGCCGACGATGAGACCGGCACCTGGTGCTTCGTCGTTGTACATGCCGTTGGCCGCTAAAGGAGAGAGTTCGAGAAAAGGGGAGCCGGGATCCAGGAGATGGGTCACGCGATCGCGCGGGAGCAAGCGACCCCGCTCGGTGTGCCGAGTCCGCGTCGCTTCCGGACCGCCGAGGGATGCTTTGTGCATCTGTGCAGTGAAATGATCTATGAGTGCGCGAAAGGCAGTATCTCGTTCGCGAAAAGACGGATCACGAACATCAACAGTCGTCGAAATTCGTGGCAGATTCATGTTCCTCCGCTATTGTTAGTGGTCATTAACATTATTAGGATAGTCTCATGGTCCCCGAAAATGGAAGACCCTGAGCCGTGTCTTTGAATCGGAGGCGTGATGGGTACGCGTGAGCGGCTTCTTGAAAATGGAGCCGCGCTCTTTGCCGCCAAGGGATTCCATGGGGTCGGCGTTGAGGAGCTGGGCGAATCCGTTGGGCTTACTGGACCGTCGATGTACCGGCATTTCCGCACCAAGAGCGCCCTGCTTGCCGAGATGCTCATTACCGTCAGCCAGTCCCTGCTCGAAGGCGCGACCGAGGTTATTGAAGACGATCTCGATCCTAAGGAGACCTTGGCGGCGCTCATAAATCGTCATGTCGAATTTGCGCTTACCTATCCAGATCTCATCCGGGTCCATGAACGCGATTTTGGCAATCTGGAAGAGGATGACGCTCGGCAGGTACGTAGATTGCAGCGAAGGTACGTTGAGCTCTGGGTGGAGCAGATTCAGCGGGTGCGTCGAAACGTGAGCACCGAATCTGCAAGAACAATGGCACATGCAGTGTTTGGTCTATTGAACTCAACCCCGCGGTTGCGCTCTGGACAACACCGCACTGAAGTGGCCGATCTCATGGCGGGCCTGGCGCAACGGGCTCTCTTATCCTGACAGTATCCACTTTCGTTTCATATTCCTAAGATATCTCCCGTGCAAATCCAATTCTCAGGCGAAGTTTGGTACTGGCGCGGTCCGTCTCCATTTCACTTTATAACGGTTCCAGAGACGCAGAGTCTGGAAATAAAACGGGTTGCCAAGATGCTCACCTATGGCTGGGGTGTTATTCCTGCGCGCATTCACGTGGGGAAGATGGAATGGACAACTTCTCTGATTCCCAAAAATGGCCTTTACTTGATTCCGCTCAAGGCGGTTGTCCGAGCTGGCGAAAACATTAGCCTGGGGGATGTCGTGAAGATCAAAGTTTCACTGGAACCTAGGTAAATAAAAGTTTCTATTCTTCAGTTCGTTCTGCTTCTTCCTCAGTGGCAATAACCAACGGCTTGCGCTCGAGCAACGCGGTGGCAATCAATGGACCGACAATTGCCGCCTGCCATTGACGCGCGCCAAGTTCGACCAGATTTGCGGTGACCGCATCAATACTAAGTTTCATCGTCGAGCCCTCGGGAGGACTCCAACATAGTCTTCGAACTAAATCGGGCGAAATGAGATTCTCCGGCGGAATTGAGAGATTCTCCGCTTCTTTTTCAATCGCTGCGCGTGCATGAGAAAGCGGAGCGAATTTCGCGGGAAACTTGTCGCGCCAGAGTTTGACAGGTGGCATCGCATCAGAGTCGGCACGCATCTGGGGCCAATGGCTTTCCGGTACGGCTTTACCTGCGTTGATCGCGTTCAACCACTGGGCCGTGTGTTCAAACCAGCGTGCGCGTGCACCGATTGGCCGGAGAATCTTCTCCATCTCTGCTCTCGTTTTTGGAACATGGAGGGCGAGTTCTAGTAGTGCGGCATCGGAGAGGAACTTGCCTGGCGCTACATCGGCCTCGCGTGCCAGCGCGTCTCGCTCCATCCACAAGGATTTGATGATGGCCAATTGATCACGCCGCTTTACTTTGTGGATTCCTGATGAGCGTCGCCATGGCTCCTTTCGCGGAGGCGATGGTGGTGCCTGGAGAATCGCGCTGAATTCTTGGGTCGCCCACTCTGATTTTCCTTGCGCCTCTAGAAGTTCATTGATTTTCTGGCGGAGTTCAACGAGTAGCTCAACATCAAGGGCTGCGTATGTCAGCCACTCTTCAGGAAGAGGGCGATGCGACCAATCGACCGCGCTGTGTTCTTTGGCAAGCGAGATGCCGAGGAGACTTTCGACGAGCGCGCCAAGGCCTACGCGCGGCAACCCCGCGATACGTCCACCCAATTCAGTATCGAATAACCGCGAAGGATGTAATCCCACTTCGCGAAGACACGGCAGATCTTGGGTGCTCGCGTGAAGGATCACCTCATCGGTGCGGATCAGCTCGTTGAGCTCATGAAAGAGTGGGTGAATTTCAAATGGAACTGCTTGATGGAAAGGGATGGGGTCGATGAGATGGAGACCGCCACCCGTACGCTTTATTTGAATGAGATAGGCACGCGAACTGTATTTGTATCCGGATGCACGTTCGGCGTCGATGGCAAATGCTCCGGTGCCTTCTTCGAGCAACTCCAACGCATCGTCGAGTTCTTGCTCGGTCGTTATGACGGGAGGGGTTCCACCCACCGGCTTGAGAAGTGGTGTGGCGCCTTCGCTCTGTTCTGTCTGCTCGCTCATCGATTAACGTCGGCCGCGCTTATTCGAATTGGTCTGCGGATTAATTGCCGTGACGCCATCGGGAATTGGAGGCAATCCAGAAAGTTCGGCAAGCAGGGTGCACCAACCGGCAATGTGCGCGCGGATATCTTCGGCCGATGTAATCAACGGCGTCCACGAGGCTCTGATTTCGATTTCTGCTTCATCGCTTCGCGGAGATAGTTTGCCGAAAGAGGCACTGGCCACTCGAGTAACTGTCCCGCTGGCCGCGACATACTTGCATCCGGCTAATGAGAGAGATTCAAGGAGCCAGTTCCAACCGACTTCAGGAAGTAGCGGGTCTTCTTGCATCTCGACATCGACATCGGCGCGAATGTAAGTGACGCACCTGAACTCGCCTTCCCATGTCTCCTGCCCACCGGGTTCGTGAAGCAAAACGAAGCGGCCCGAAGCGATTTCATCCTCAGCATCTCCCAAGAGGCCGTTGCTTACATCTGCTGAGAAGGCGTACGAGAACGCGGCCAATTTCTGAGGAGGCGGCACTTCTTCAAGGAGAATCTCGGCACGAGGAGTAAATGCCCGCAAAATGTCGGCAACTTTTGCAAAACCCTTTGCGTCCACTGCCTCAATCTATGGATATGACGAAGCCAATTGTGGGAGGCAGGGCGGTAGCCTTCGACACATGGCCATTTTCCTCTCATTGTTCTCATCATTTCTGTGGGGAAGTGCGGATTTCGAAGGTGGCCGTATGGCCAAACGACTTCCTGCAATTGCAGTGACGGGCATGTCGCAAGCGATCGGGTTGGTATTCGGGCTGATCATTGTTGTCGCAACAGGACAATGGAGAACTCCCGCTTTCGGCCACGACGGATATTTCGTTCCCGGCGTTATTGCTGGTGTGGCGGGTTATATCGGGCTGGTTCTGCTGTATGCCGGATTGGCCACTGGCCGAATGGGGGTGGTATCTCCAATCAGTTCCCTATGCGCGATCATTCCGGTGACGGTCGCGCTCCTCACGGGCGAACATGTTCCATTACTGAAAGGCGTCGGCATAACGGTCGCGATCATCGGCGCTTTCTGCGCAAGCGGACCGGAAATTTCGCAAGGACTGCCGCTACGTCCTGTGCTGCTTGCGGTCGGTGCCGCGTTGGGATTCGGCACAGGTCTCGTCTTCATGGCTAAGGGATCGGTATCGAGTGCGTTGATGACGATGGTGTTGATGCGCGCGACAACATTTCTCATCTCCTCATCCCTCGCGCTTAGATTCCGAAGTGTCGGCGGCATCGAGAGATCTGATTTGCCTCGCTTGATGTTTATTGGCGTGGCGGATTTCTCCGCCAATGTCCTTTTAGGAATCGCCTCGACTCGTGGATTGGTATCTATCGTCATGGTCTTGGGGTCGCTCTTTCCCATCATGACCGCAGTACTGGCTTTCCGGATTTTGCACGAGCGTCTGCATCAGATCCAATACGCCGGGATCGTTCTTGCCGTTGTCGGTGTGGCTCTTATTTCGGTTTGATAATCGGGAACGTGCAACTGTGAAAGATCGTTCCCTCGATTTCTTCTGTTTCTATCTTCTCGAAGTGGGCTAGAAGGTCGAGATAGTCCACTTTGTTCTCTCCTCCAACGTGGGAGGTGATGCTCAATTCCAGTTGAGAGATCAAACCTTCCGCCAGTAATTCGGAGATGAAGGCAATTCCACCCTCAATGGACAGTGTGCTGCCGAATTCCCATCGCGCACGAGCAACTGCCTCGACCGGTGAGAGAGTCCACCAATGCGCCTTGGAATTCCGATCTAGGAGCTCCGGGCGGGTATGGGAGATGATGACGAGGGGGACCGGTGTCCGCTCGTAGCGCTCATTGCGGGCGGTATTTCCGCCGATGAGAATGGCATCGCAGGCACGGCGCCGGGCAAGGAAGCGCTGTCGGTCAATGGGCGTGGTGACTGTGTCGGAGGTCCCCGCCAGGGTGCTTGAGCCGTCGGCAGCAAGCACGAGGGATGCGATGACGGCCATGGGCGAACTCTAATGTGGGCCTGTGGTGTCAGTGGGCTTTGTTAGCGTCTGTCCATGATCATCGACTGCGATACCTGCATCATGCGTGATATTGCCTGCCACGATTGCGTCGTCACCTCTTTATTGGTGCCCCAGGACGATGTCAGCGAGAAGGCCGTGGAGGCGATCGAACTGCTCTCCTCACGCGGGATTGTCTCCCCAATCCGCTTCCAGCGGGCAGTTCAGGGGTAATTCCAAGGTTTGCCACCCCGCTTCCGGGTTGAGTCGACGCGGATGCCCCGTTAGCCTGACCAGATGAAATCCGCCAAGGTCGCCTGGGTAAGCCTTGCCCTCGCAGCCTTGACGCTCACCACGGCAGCACCCTCTGCTCAGGCCGCACCTTCCTTGCGGGATGTGCAACGCCAGATAGTGGCCCTGCAGGAACAGGCGGCTGCCTCAGCAGAGGGCGCCCAGGCGGCCAAAGTTCAACTGGGCCAACTCACTCGGACCTTGTCGGGTATCCGTGCTCAGGCGGCGGTACAGGGTGCCAGCGTCGCCCAACTCCGAAAATCTCTCGGAGCTATCGCAATCTCGCAGTATCAATCAGGCGGATTGAGTCAGGGTTTGGAACTCTTGTTCTCCTCCGATCCCACCTTGTATCTCTCATCTGCTGGATCCCTTGAGGCGATCACGAGGCGCAAGTCCCTCCAACTCCACCGATATGCCGCTGCGCGGCAGAGACTTGATGCCACGACGCTGACCGTCAATGACAAGTTGGCACTTGTGCGCGCTACTCAGGCTCGCTTGGCGGCGCAGACCGCGCTGGCAAATTCCAAATTGAAAGACGTGGAGAAACTTCTTTCTAAACTCAAGAGAGCCGATCGAATTCGACTTGCCAAACTCAACGCGCAAGCCAATGCCGCTGACCAGAAGTCCTCATTGGCTTTTGCAAAGGGGGTTGGCGGAGTTTCTGGACGGGCAGGAATTGCAATTCGATTCGCACTCAAGCAAATCGGAGATCGCTACGTATTTGGTGCTGCCGGAATGATCTACTGGGATTGTTCCGGTTTGACCATGCGCGCATATCAGGCGGCGGGTGTCTCACTTCCTCACTCGGCGGCAGCGCAATCCAACTATGGCAGGCGTGTTCCGCTCAATGCTCTTCGCCCAGGTGACATCGTCTTCTTCGGATCTCCAATTTCGCACAACGGGATCTATCTCGGAGGCGGTCGCATGGTGGATGCTCCGCACACCGGCGCTCGCGTTCGGGTTGAATCTTTTGGTTCGTGGTTTGGTGGTTTGCGACTTGTTAGCGCACGTCGTTTCTAAATGAAGAAGATTCTGTTCGTCACAAACGACTTCGGACCTCGAAGCGGGGGAATTGAATCATTCGTCATGGGGTTGATCGAACGACTACCGAGAGATTCGGTGACAGTCTTTACATCATCGCAGGGCAACACGACGGATTACGATGCTAAATGGAGAAGCGACTACGGGGTTCACGTAATTCGCGACCGTTCCACCATGCTTCTGCCAATTCCACGTGTGGCACGCTCCGTTGCCAAGATCGCCAAGCAAGGCGATTTCGTTGCCGCATGTTTCGGCGCTGCCGCCCCCCTGGGTCTCTTGGCGACAACTCTGCGCAAAGCGGGTATTCCACGCATTGTCTCTCTGACCCATGGACATGAAGTCTGGTGGGCCAAGGTATTTCCATTCTCAAAGGCGATTCACCACATCGGAGAACGCGTCGACGCGCTTACTTACTTGGGGGACTTTACGAAAGTGAGCATTTCGCGGGCTCTTTCGCCGAATGCACAGCAGGCCATGGTTCGCATCGCTCCCGGAATCGACACCTCGCATTTCTCTCCTGACTCCGCACCGAGCGCACTCCGCGCCGAACTTGGATTGAAGGAGCGGGCCGTCATCGTTTGCGTGGGTCGATTGGTGCCCCGTAAAGGACAGGATCGTCTGATTGAAGCGCTGCCGTTGATACGCAGGACGGTACCTAATGCGCACCTGTTGCTTGTAGGAGAAGGAAGTTACCGCAAGAAACTCGAGGAATTGGTCCGCGACGATAATGTGCAGGAGCATGTGACCTTCGTTGGAAGAGTTTCTTACTCCCTGCTTCCTTCGTACTTCAGATGCGGGGATATCTTCGCGATGCCCTCGCGATCGAGAATGGCAGGACTTGAAGTTGAAGGTTTGGGTATCGTCTATCTTGAGGCAAGCGGGTGCGGATTGCCGGTCATTGCGGGCAACTCGGGCGGCGCACCTGATGCAGTCGTAGACGGAGTAACCGGGATTGTCGTCGACGGAACCAATGTCAATGAAATCGCCGCCGCCATTGTGCGCGTGCTCTCGGATCCCATGAAGATGAGAACCATGGGATCAAGGGGTAGGGAGTGGGTTGAGGCGGGGTGGTCGTGGGAAATATGGGCGGCTAAATTCGCGCAACTTCTTGGCGTCTAGCTAACCAGGCCATGTTTGATCGCAAGGGCAACTGCCTGGCTCCGATTTGCTACCGACAGCTTTCGATAAATCGAGGATAGATGGGTCTTTACCGTTGCCTCGCTTATGAATAGTTCCGTGGCGATCTGAGCCGACATCATCCCTTTCGGAAGTAGGGCCAGAACCTCAAGTTCGCGCGGGGTCAATCCAAATCCGTTCTCCTTACGTGACATCGCGGCACTTAGTCCTTTCCCCGAAAAACTAAGCGGGGATGTGTAGGCGTGCGAAACCGCAGCGATCACTTCTTTTACTGGATCACTTTTAAGAACGTAAGCGCTGGCGCCGGCATCCAAGCAGGCAAGGAGATGCGCATCATCGTCATTGAGAGTCAACACGACTATCCCAACGCTGGGGGAGACGTGCCTTGCCCAAGCAATTAGTTCTAGCCCACTGCCGTCTGGAAGATTCAGGTCGACAACAATTACGTGCGGATCCTTATGCGCGATCTGTGCGAATGCCTCATTCTTGGTGGCCGCTTCACCGATGACATTGAATCCTTCGCTCTGTAGTGCCATCCGAAGGCCGTCGCGAACTACTTGATGGTCATCTATTAGTAAGACAGAAATCAGGTGTTTATCAGTGGGCATGGGCTTCGTACGAAACTTTCAGCGTAATGCCGGTTCCGTTTCTATCGGAGTTGATTTCAAGTGACCCGCCAATCGCCGATGCGCGATCGCTGATGCTTCGCATGCCGTACTGGGAGTTCGATTCGATTGCACCGCCGATTCCGTTATCAGTGATAGATAGCACGAGTTCGCCTTCCGTTAGGTGAAGTTGCACGGAGACTGAGGTCGCCTGCGCATGAACGGCAATGTTGCGGAAGACCTCTTGGGCGATTCGATAAATTTCGTAAGTGAACTCAGAATCCAACCCCGCCTCTACCTCGTCAAGGTCGAGTGTGACATGGACTGCATTTAGAAGATCTCCGGCGCTCAAAGTGATCTCTCGTGTAAGAGAGAGGTGGGTGGACTGGCGCAGGAAGAAGATCTCCCGTCGTACTTTGTCGATGAGATCGGTCACGGTGAAACGGAGTGTTCGCAGTTGCGAACGGGCTTCAAGGGTTGCTTCTGGATCGGCTAGCAGAACATCAAGTGAATAGCCCACCCCAACGAGGTCTTGTGCAATGCCATCGTGTAATTCGCGCGCCAGACGAGCATGATCGAGATCGCACTCTTTTTCACCCATCATTATCAAACCGCTCTAGGCGTAGAGCGCTTCGATCTCATCTGCGAATTCCTTAGCCACCACATGTCGCTTTATCGAAAGCTTGGCGGTGAGCTGCCCCCCGGCAATGGTGAAATCCGTGGGAAGAATTGTGAATTTTCTGACAGATTCGGCTCGACTTACGGCCTTGTTTGCCTCATCTACTCCCGTCTGAATTACCGCAATCAGATCGGGATCTTTCGCCAATTCGGCAACAGTGGTCCACTCCTTCTTGTGAATGGCGACCCACGGCTTTAGAGCATCCAGATCAAGGGTTATCAGGGCTGCGATGAACGGCTTGTTGTCACCTACAACGACGCACTGACTGACAAGTGGATGGGCACGAATTCGATCCTCAAGTATTGCCGGCGCAACGTTCTTACCGCCCGAGGTGACGATGAGCTCCTTCTTTCGGCCGACTATGTAAAGAAAACCTTCGTCGTCCAAGCGACCGAGATCGCCAGTCTTGAACCAACCGTCCTCAGTGAAGACTTCCGAATTTGCCACTTCATTCTGCCAATAGCCGCGCATGACGATCGGCCCTTTGATGAGAACCTCTCCATCATCATCAATTCGAATTGAGGTTCCTGGTATCGGCCGACCGACAGATCCGATTCGCAGATGGTCGCTCAAATTTAGCGTTGCGCCCGCAGTGGTTTCAGTAAGGCCGTAACCTTCGAGGATCCGGATGCCGGCACCCCGATAGAAGTGCCCGAGTCTTTCGCCTAACGGCGCTCCGCCGGAAATTGCCGCATCAACTCGACCGCCCATACCAGCGCGAATCTTCGAGAAGACCAATTTGTCGAAGAGGCGGTGCTTCATCTTCAGTGGAAGTGGAATCCGCCCCTTATCAATCGCCTGACTGTACGAAATTGCGACTGCGGCCGCACGTCGGAAGATTGCGCCTTTCCCTCCGGCGTCGGCGTGCGCTTCGGAGCCGTTATAAATCTTCTCGAATATACGTGGGACTGCGAGAACGAACGTAGGCTTGAACGAACTCAGATCTATGGCGAGCCGAGTCGAGGGATCTCCACAATGAGCCATATGCAATCCAGCGCTGACGGCACCGATTTGCACCATGCGCCCAAAGACATGGGCCACTGGAAGGAATAGCAGGGTTGATCCTCCCGGGCGCAAGAAGAGATCGGGAGCGCCTTGCACAACATTGCCGCATTCGGCCAAGAAATTGCCGTGAGTGAGTTGCACGCCTTTCGGCTTGCCAGTGGTGCCCGACGTGTAGATAAGTGTGGCGAGAGTGTCTGGAACAAGAGCGTTTCTACGGCGGTCGATTTCGTCGTCTGCAACGCCTTCACCGCTCGTCGTGAGAATGTGCATTGCCTCTTCGGTGATTGTCCATACTTTTTTCGTGTGGGCCGGCAGAACCGCAGATACCAACTCGCGATGGGTCGGAGTTTCCACAACTATGGCGACGGCGCCGGAGTCGCTGAGAATCCATTCGACCTGCTCTGCCGAAGATGTTTCGAATATCGGGACAACGCAACCACCCGCAAACCAGATAGCAAAATCCAATATCGTCCACTCGTAGCGAGTTCGCGCCATGATCGCGACGCGGTCTCCGATCTGAACTCCTGCGGCAATGAGGCCCTTCGCGGCAGCACGCACCTCGGCTTCAAATTCGCGGGCGGTAACTTCCTGCCAGCCTTGCCCCAACGGTCGAGACAACATGATGCGCTCTGGTTCAAACCATGCTCGCTCGGCAACGAGATTGGTGAGATTTCCAGCCGTGGCTGCAGGAACTAGGGCAGGTACCGTCATTTCATTCATGCCTCCAACGCTAGCGCGACTGGAAGCGTAAAGGGAGGGGGTAACCTAGGCATATGAGCGATACGTCGACTGGAAAGATTTCTATTGAAGCCCCACTTTCGAAAGTTGAGGGCATTCTTTTTGACCTTGCGTTGTATCCAACGTGGTCTTCCGCAATAAAATCCGTGGCCGTCCTTGAAAAGGATGAGAAGGGTCGTGCCACCTCGGCTACCATGACAATTGATGCTGGAATGATGAAAGATCGGGTCACCCTGGCGTATGACTGGAGTCAGGCCCCCAAACGTCTGAGTTTTACGATGACGGATGCAGATCTTTTGACCGAGATGGACGGTGCGTACATAATTACGGCCCAAGATGAAGACAGCACCGAGGTCACATACGAACTTCACGTGGATTTATCGATGCCAATTCCAGCCATGATGATTCACAAAGCCGAGAAGGCGACGATTGACATGGCTCTGGAACAACTCAAAACCTACGCGGAGAAATAGATGGCTTTTTCAATCGGTGTCGACGTTGGCGGCACCAAGGTTCTTGGTGGAGTCGTGGATGAGCACGGGACTGTCCTTGCCCATGCCCGACGGGACACTCCTCGTCAGGGGGGTTCTGCGCTCACGCAGGCGATCGCCGATGTTGCCCTGGAATTGATGCGCGACTTTGAGGTCTCAAGTGTTGGTATTTCTGCGGCTGGATTCGTCTCCTCCGACCGGAAAACTATGTTGGCCACTCCGAATATTGCAGGGTGGAATGGCGTCAACCTTGATAAAGAATTAGGCGCATTGATAGGCCTTCCATTGGTCATCGAAAATGATGCAAATGCGGCGGCCTGGGGTGAGGCTAGATTCGGCGCTGGAGTCAACGAGCATCATTTGATGATGCTGACAATCGGTACCGGAATCGGTGGGGGCGTTGTCGTGAACGGTCAGCTCTATCGTGGTGCTTTCGGAATTGCCGCAGAATTTGGACATATGCGAGTGGTTCCGGATGGACATCTCTGCGGATGCGGGGCGCGGGGCTGTTTTGAGCAGTATGCATCGGGCAATGCGTTGCTCAGGCACGCTCGTGAAGCCATCAGTGCCTCGCCCGAGGTCGCTCGAAATCTTCTGGCACTTGGAGACGGCACGGTGGCAGGTTTGACGGGCAAGCACATAACCGATGCGGCGAGACAAGGTGATGCTGTGGCCCTGGCGGCTTTCAACACGACGGCGCAATGGCTAGGGGCTGGCATCGCATCGCTCTCTGTGGTTCTGGATCCAGCATGTGTCGTTATCGGAGGCGGGGTCATTGACGCAGGGGAAATCTTGTTGGCGCCAACAAGGGCAGCCGTCGAACGGAATATGCCCTTTGCTGGAAAACACCCATCTCCGCGAATCATCGCCGCCGAATTAGGCAACGAAGCCGGGTTGGTCGGAGCTGCAGATTTGGCGCGCGCCTAAATCAATCTGACGGGAAAGTCAGTTTGATTATTTCCCTGATTCGGTCCATGGACCGCATTATCTGAAGCGTCTCCTCCCACGTCAGTAGGGGAGATTCGTTCTCACCTCGACGAACCAAGTTTGCAAATTCCACTGCCTGTTCGCGCCAACCTCCGCCCCAGTAATTGTTGGCATATTCCTTAACCGAACCGTCGTTGAGGATCATGCGCATGGAGGACGGCCTATAAAAAGTGGTATCTATTTCAATACGGCCGAGTGTCCCGCTAATCACCGCCCTGCACGGACTTGCCGCAACCATATTTGCCGTGAGGATTGCTTGCGCTCCAGAATCGTAATCAAAGATGATGCTTGTCTGACTATCCACCCCCTCGGGAGTGAACGCCGAAGAGGCCGTGATTTTGTCCGGCACGCCGAGCACCATGTGGGCGAAAGAAACGGGGTATATCCCCAGATCAAGAAGTGCGCCGCCGGCGTATTCGGGGAGCATTAAGCGCGGAATTTGAAGGACGGCCAATCGCTGGCCATGGTCCGCTTCTACACTGATTATTTCGCCAATAGCACCGCTGTTTAATATTTCGCGCACTTTCTTGATATGCGGGAGAAAGCGTGTCCACATCGCTTCCATGAGCGCCAAGTTTCTTTGGCGCGCCGTTTCAATCATGAGTTCTGCTTCGCGGGAATTCACTGCAAATGGCTTTTCGCAGAGAACCGGTTTGCCCGCACGCAGTGCCAACAAAGTATTTGACACGTGCGTGGTGTGAGGTGTCGCCACGTAAATGCCATCAATGCTGGGATCGGCAACTAGCTCCGCGTAACTTCCGTAGACGAGGCAATCGGGGAACTGTGCGGCGAATTCATGGCCCTTATGAGTCGAACGCGACCCAATAGCTGCAACTTTTTGGTCGTCAAGCCCTTGTAAGTCACTTGCAAAAGCTCTGGCGATTCCGCCAGTGCCCATAATTCCCCAACGAAATTGCTTTTTCATATCTGTGAGCCTAAAGGGAGCTAGAGGATTGCGCCATCATCATCGTTATTTCCGTCCCTAAGATGATAGAAGAAGGAGGCGAGGCCCCCGACGAATAGCAAGACACCCGGCCACGGTTCGATGCCAAAGGGATTGAAACCTGCGACGGCTGCGCCAATTGCATAGACGGGGCCGATGAGCATTGCCAGCAAAGCGTTTCTTTTCGATCGGTCATGTATGGGTTCGAGAGCAGGATTGGGTTTTTGAAAATGGTCTTCCGGGTCAGGTCTATCTAGGTCATCGAGAAAATTACTGGGATGCGATTCATCCAAAGAGAGCCCGGCAATTATGGATTCGAATTCGGCATCGATGAGATCGTTATCGTCTACGACTACATCGGTTAGCCAGAAGCCATTTGCAACTTCTGTAATAAATGAAGTGACCTCATCGAGGATAATCGGCAAATCTTCGAAAGAATTGACTAATACGATCTCGCGAACAAAGGGGGAAGTCACGCTATTGGCTATGGCCATGGCGTTCTCGGAGTACTCGTTGTTTGCGTGGTTTGAGTAGAGCATGATCAATGGTTGCTCAACTAAGTAGAGTTCCTCATCGATAGTTCGCCAGACTTTGCGAAGAGCAAACCGATTTTTCGGCAAAGATGGTTCTACGAGGATCACACCATCGATTTCCTCGCCCAGAAGTTCGGCGAGTCGGAGAACTATGGTGCTAGCCATGGAAATGCCGATGAGAAAGACGGCGCTGCACCGATTTTTCAATATCGCAAGTGATTGCTCAGAGATCGTCAACCAGTCTTGCAAGTTGTCGGAATTGATCTCTTGCCAAGAAACCGGTTTCTCGGCCAGTACCGGGAGGGCGACGCTCATGCCCGCGGAATGGAGAGTGTGGGCCCAGGTGAAGGCCAGATCGGTCGACGTCGCTCCCTCGTGGAGGATGAGAACCCCGACGTCGCCCGCGATTAACTCCAAACCCTGCGAGTTTGGGTTCTCTGTCACATTCCCATAGTGTCACAGAGGGCCAAGACCCACTAAATTGGTCCTCTGAGATGGCAGGCCCGAAATGGCTTCGGGTCTGTCGAGAAATTCGAGATTGAGGAGCGTCACGGTGAATCTGCCCTACGGCCTCCTCCGCGCTTTCCTGACACCGTTTTTAATGGTGCTCTTTAGACCCAAAGTCATTGGCCTTCGCAATGTCCCGGTCACGGGTCCAGTCATTCTGGCCTCGAACCATCTCTCCTTTAGCGATTCGGTCTTCATGCCCTTGGTGGTCCCACGGAAGGTCACCTTCTTGGCTAAGAGCGAATATTTCACATCACCAGGACCCAAAGGTTTGCTCAAGAAACTTACCTTCATTGCCCTCGGGCAGGTCCCCGTGGATCGTTCGGGAGGTCGGCGTAGCGAAGCGGCCTTGATCACCGGACTCAAAGTTCTCTCCGACGGGAATTGCCTTGGCATCTATCCCGAAGGGACTCGATCCCCGGATGGGCGCCTCTATAAAGGTCGGACTGGTTTGGTCCGTCTAGCACTCGAATCTGGGGCACCTATCATTCCCGTCGCCATGTTCGACACGGACAAGATTCAACCGACCGGCAAGGTGATCCCAAAGATCATGAGAGTCAAGATGGTCTTTGGTGAGCCCATCTACCTCAAAGGCGATTCAACGAATTTGCAGTTATTGCGCGATCTCACCGATGACTTAATGCGAAAAATCCAAGCGTTATCAGGTCAGGAGTACGTGGACATATTTGCCACAAGGAGGAAAGCTGAATTGGATGAAGCCGAATAACTTCGTTTAGTTCTCAAGTGCAAGTCGCTCGACCAGGTAATTGCACGTCGTGCAAGTGGGGCCGGGCAGGGGCAGCGGGCCTTCCAGTACATTGATGAAGTCGCCGATGACGCTCTGGAATTTTTCGTGGTCGCGCGGAACGGGCACGTACTTCTGACTTACGCCAAATGCGTATTCATTCGCGTTGGTTCCGATTACTTTGTTGGGATTCCACACCAGCAGTCCCATCGTCGCGACATCTAGTGCCTTCCCGGCGGCGGGGTTCTCCATAGCGAATGCGTAGGCCTCTAATTGGGGCGAGTAGAACTCACCCGAATCGCGTGCACTATCGGAGACTTTGCAATCAATGAGAGCAACTGTGCCATCATCGTTTTCAGCGACAAGATCGTATTTACCTAGAATCCGCCAACGAGATTCTTCGCCGTTAACAACCAAGGACTTGCTCTTGACCCACTCGGCAAGTTTGGTGATTCGACCGGGGCGAAGGGAAGGATCGATATCTTGGGTGGCTACTCCGCGGAAAGCCTTCTCCTGCAATGCGGAAAAGGTCCCAACCAGGGGAAAAGCGCCTGGCATCATCACTTTGTGCCAGTACTTGATCCATAGGCACCTCTTGCACGTGGAGAGGCCAAAAGTCAGATCAGAGGGGGAGATGTTCTCGCGCGCCGGAGTAGCAGGTTTTCTCATGAGCCCATTCTGCTCATCTTCAGTCGAAGTGACCACAGTGCAAGGACAATGACGGGAACAGCTGCGATGGCACAGAGCCATCCGTAACTCAGTACCGCAATGATGACACCGGCTAGGGCGCCTCCCATGGCACCGACAAGATTCATCATGAGATCGGAGGCTCCTTGCGCGGAAGGCAGCAGTGCCTCATTGACGGACTCGGAGAGCAGTGCTGAACCAGCGATTAGCGTGCACGACCACCCCAGGCCCAAGAGAAATAATCCGATTCCAAGTGGAATTGCACTTGTTCCGGGGGAGCGTCCCGCTACGAGGCAGGCTGCAAGAAGAATGAGGGTGCCGATTTGGATTACCCGTTTTCGACCCAGCGAATCACTGAGAAATCCGACCAGAGGAGAGAGGGCGTACATACCAGCGACATGAACACTGATGACAAGTCCGATGACTGTAAGCGTCACGTCTACGTGCGCCATATGCACCGGCGTCATCACCATCACCGAAACCATCACGATGTGCCCGATGGAGATAGAGGCGATGGCAAAAAGCGCAGAAGGATTCTTTGCGATTATTCTCAACGTCGAGCGTGTCGATCGCCTGCTCTCGTGTTGTGAACTTTCAGGTAAGTAGCTCATTGCGGTGAGAAAAGGGTCTGGTTTGAGGAACAGGGCAACTACGACAGTCGCAAGGGTCAGTGAAACAGCTGCAATGAAGTACGGTCCAACGAGCCGAGGTAATCCAAAGACATGCGCCAGATTGCCTGCAGGTTCCATGAGATTCGGACCTGCCACCGCGCCAACTGTCGAGCCCCAGACCACCATGGAGAGATGTCGCGAACGAGTTTCATCAGTTGCTAGATCGACCGCCGCGAAGCGAGCTTGATAACCGGCGGCAGAAGCCGCGCCAACCAGGAAAGTACCCAGCAACATCAACGTCAGCACGCGGGTAGATCCTCCGATGATTGCAAGGATTGCCCCAATGACACCTATTGAATAACCAATGGACAGTGCCAACCGGCGTCCGCCCCGAATTGTTAGCCGCGACAATGGAAGAGCCATGGCAGCGGCTCCAAGTACCGCACTAGTTTGAGCAAGTCCTGCCAGAGATTCTGATCGTGAGATCGAAGAAACAAGAAGCGAACCCGCAGCCACAGTTCCGGCCGTGCCGACTCCGTTAAGGACCTGCGCCGAAGTAAGGACCTTGACGATGTGTTTCTCGATTGCTTGTCTCATTTCGTCCTTGATCTACTTGAGAGCATGTTCGATTGCGGAAGCGACGACAAAGATGCCCAAGGCGATCATGACCATTCCGCCTAGGGTTCTCAACTTCAAGAGACGCGTGGGATCGTTGGCCAGCCACTCCCGTGCCGTTCCTGCAAGCAAACCCCAACTTCCATCGGAGATCATTGCCATGATCGCAAAGATCGCGCCGAGAAGTAGCAATTGAAATGTCACATGCCCTCGATCGCGGTCAATGAACTGTGGAAGCACTGCCGCGTAGAAGACGAGAGTTTTGGGATTGAGAACCCCTACCCAGAATCCGTCCCTCACTGATCGCAGAGCACTAGGAGCAACTCCACTTTTCATCGTCATGTCCGCGGCATGTACGCGACGGTGTCGCAATGCGTCTATCCCCAAGTAGATGAGGTAAGCGCCTCCACCCCATTGGACCGCAGAGTAAGCCAAGCTTGAATGTTGAAGTACCGGACCTAATCCCAGAGCGACTAGAACCGAAAGAAGAAATGCTCCGGAGACATTGCCGATTACTGAAAATACGGCGGTCTTCCGGCCCCAGGCGATTGCCCGCGCAATGATGAAAAGGACGCTTGGTCCTGGGGCGATGATAATGATCATTGATGCGATCGCGTACTGCCAAAATCGCGTAGGAATGATCACTGCGCGATCTTATCTATTTCAGATTGTCGGATGTGGTCGGATATTTTTGAAACTGAAAAGGATGGGCAAGGTTAGGCGAGCGTTCGATTTTCAGCGAGCCGGCCTTGTCCCATCCTTTTCAGGGTTACTTGATACTTGAACTTATGCGGCGGTATTTCCGCGCGCGTTCGCGATCATATGCAGTACTTGGTATCCGATTACCGCTACTAGCGTTGCGTTGACGATTCCCGTAAAGGTGTACTGACCGCGGGTCCATGACATATCCGCGATACCGATTACGAGGGATGCGGCTGCGATGATGAGGTTGGTGGAATCGGCGAAGTTGACTTTACCTTCGATCCAAATTCGTGCT
>DASXUM010000129.1:0-10087 GCA_036504835.1 Candidatus Nanopelagicaceae bacterium | reverse complement strand
TGGTTCTTTCGCTGATATTCCAACGCACCAATGTCGGACTCGCATTGCGCGCATCGGCGTACTCGCCGGAGATCGCACGGTTGGCAGGAGTCCGTGTCGACGGTATGCGCACTCTCGGTTGGGCCTTGGCAGGTGCAGCGGGTGCCGCCGCTGGAATGCTGCAGACTCCGGACGGCAGTGGAGCGCTCTCGCCAGACTCACTTGAGTTCAGTCTCCTTCTTGTATTTGGATTTATCGCCGCAGTTATTGGCGGACTCGAGAGTCTCGTCGGCGCCGTAGTTGGTGGCGTAGTTCTCGGCATGGTGTTGGCATTTGTTTTGACGTATATAAGCGGGTCACTAGTCTTCATTACTGCCTTTGGCTTGTTGATTGTCGTGTTGCTCGTAAAGCCCGGCGGCCTGATTGGTTCGAGACGAGGCCGTCGTGCGTAAATTCATCAACTCATATTTCGGGCGACTCGCGTTTTTCATCATCCTTGGACTAGTCCTCTTTTTAGCCAGCAACCGCGTGGATGAACTCCGTGTTTATCAAGGTGCGACCGTTGCCATGTACGTCGTGGCGATTGCGTCTCTGATTTTGCTCACCGGGTATTCGGGACAAGTCTCTCTCGGTCACGGTGCCTTACTTGCAATCGGCGGCTATGCTGCCGCCCTCGCGCGCAATCATTTTTCGGCGCCTATTTGGCTCTGCTTTGTCGTCGCGATAATCGCCACGGCGATGGCAGGAGCAGTAATCGGAACGGCAGCAGCGCGACTTTCGGGTCCCTATCTAGCCGGTAGCACGCTGGCATTAGCGGTTGGCCTGCCATCGATCGCCAATCAATTCCATATTCTCGGCGGTGAACAAGGTCTGCTCTTTGATGTAGGTGCTCCGCCAGCAGGGTTGGGAGCCGATTTCACCCAATACAAGTGGTATTTCTGGATCGCCTCAGTGGTAGCACTCATCGCCATCTGGTGGCTGCAGAACATTCTCCGCTCTCGCTTTGGGCGCACATGGCGGGCAGTACGCAGCAATGAAGTTGCCGCTGAACTCGCTGGCATCCACGTTGGAAAGTCCAAAACTTTAGCGTTTACTGTGAGCGCGGGATTGGCCGGATTGGCAGGCGCACTGCTTGCGATGACCATTGGCACAGTTTCTCCGAGCGCGTTCCCCTTAACACTTTCCTTTGCATTGTTAACTGGCGCAGTTCTCTCTGGCGTAACCACCCTGTCTGGGGTCATTATTGGTGCACTCGTTCTGGTTGCCACTCCAGATATTGCAGATGCGATATCCAATCGCTTCGCAAGTTCTGAAAACGTGACCACGAATCTGCCAGGCCTTCTGGTGAGTGCGTTACTGATTCTCGTGGTTCTGCTCGTACCCAATGGACCCGTGGAACAGATGCGGACTCTTCGCACTCGCAGGGGTGTGAAAAAAACTCAATAGCCCGGCAACCCATACCCTCTATGGAAGGACATACATGATCGGAATAAATCGTCGGAGGCTTCTCGTAGCTTCTGCGGTTCTTGCAACCGGAGGACTGGTCTTGTCGACAGTTCCCGCCCAAGCCTTCTCGCCCCACTCTGAAGTTGGCGTCACGAACTCGAGTATCAAACTCGGTGTCACGGAGCCAATGACCGGTGCTGCATCCCCTGGCTACAACAAAGTGCCTTCAGCGATGAAGGCGTATTTTGATTACGTCAACGCAAATGGTGGAGTAAATGGCAGGAAGATCACCCTGGTTGTTAAGGATGATCAATACGTCCCAACTCTGGCCGTGGCCAAGACCAATGAATTGATCCTGAAAGACAAAGTCTTTGCCTTGCTCGCTCCTCTTGGAACGGCAAACGTGAAGGCAGTCGCCGCCTCCGTCAACCCAGGACGTCGCGGGATTCCAACTCTCTTCGTGAACACGGGTTACAGCGGGTTTGGGAATAAAAAGAAGTACCCGACCACATTCACCATGCTTCCTTCGTACATCGTGGAAGCCAAAATCATGGCGCAGTACATCTCCGAGACCTACCCTGGCAAGAAGATCGGTCTTCTCTACCAGGACGATGATTTCGGTGACGATGCCCTTGCTGGCTTCAAGCAGGCCGGTCTGACCCTCGCCGTCAAAGTTCCCTATGCATCTGGGTCTCAGGCAATCTCGACTGTGCCGCCTACCTGGATTCAGAAGCTGTCGGCTGCCAACGTTGATGTCGTCATTCTCTTTGGCGTCTCAAGTGCCACTGCTGCTGCTCTCGGAACTGCCGCGGTGATGAAATATGCGCCTAAGTGGGTTCTTGGCTCCGTCGGTGGAGATGCCACGACAATCAAGGCCGTCGGCGTCCCTGCGGGCGTGCTTTACGGTGCCACTGGTGCGTCGTTCCTACCTGCCACAACCGACACCGATGATGAGTACATCAAGTTGTTCCAGACCATCAATGCCAAGTACAACAACAATGCCGTATTCGACAACAACGTTCTTGTTGGTATGAATACCGCCTTCGTTACCGTGCAGGCCATTGCTGCAGCTGGAAAGAATCTGACCCGCAAGGGCTTGATTAGCGCGATTGAGAAGAGTGGCGCAAAGTTTGCCAGCGCCGGTCTTGTTCCTCTCAATTACTCGGCGACAAGTCACGTTGGGTACAGCGGATACTGGTTTGGCACTTACGGTCCAACTGGTGATCTAAAACCAAATGGCGGCGTTTACACCGTCTACACAACCGATTCTGGTACTGGCGCAGTTGTGAAATCCACCTACAAGCGTCCAGCAATGCCAGCTAACGGATTGCCTACCCAGTCATGAGGACACTAACTATGAAGCGCACAATCTCACTACTCTCTGCATCGGCATTGGTGTCAATGGTGATGGTAGGGATTCCGAGTGCAGCACATGCTGCAGGCCCACAATGCGACGGGAAATTCCCCGTTACCTCATGTCAGGGAGCCACGAGTGACTCTGCACCATATGTCATGCAGGTTCCAGCAAACTTCAACGGGACCCTGGTCTTGTACTCGCACGGGTACAGACCCAATGTCCCAATTCCAGCCGGTATCCCTGGTTACGGCGGATATACCGTCACCAATACTCCGCAACCTGGTCCGCTCCCTGGCGGAAAAGACACATCGGTAATTGCCTACCTTCTCGGTAATGGCTATGCCGTTGCTGGTTCTGGTTTCGCGCGTCAAGGGTGGAACGCCGACTCGGCAATTGCAACGGATGCCGAATTGATTGGCGTATTCAAGACGCAGTACCCATCGACAAAGCATGTCGTTGCATGGGGCGAATCTCTTGGCGGCTACATCACGCAGGGCTTGGCTGAGAAATATCCAACCCTCGTAGATGCAGTTGCACCAATGTGCATGGCAGAGAACCTTCCAGCCGAACTCACCGAAGCAGGCGACTTCCTCTGGGGATTCAAGACCCTCTTTGATCCTTCGATCAAGGGTGGCAACTACTCTGCTGGTGCCGCCGGTTATGCCGAAGCAATGGGAGATCTGGTCAAGGTCTTCACGGCGCTTGGCAAACTTCAAGCAGGAATCTCCAGCGGTGCATGGCCAGACACGTCCAGTGCAACTGGCAAGGCGCTCGCCACGGCCGGCATTCCATCCAGAAGTGCTTTGCTGTTGCTCGGACTCATGGCAGGTCTGCCAACCCAGTCCGCTCACTTCGATTCAGTGTCTGGACCAGATGGCGCGTTGAAGGTGACGTTCCCTCTTGCTGTTAGTCCCGCGCTTGCAATTCTAGAAAACGGTGCGACAGCTGCTGCATTGGCCGTCTTGGTAACTCAAGATGTCGAGCAGCAAGCCGGAGGTGCAGTCTTCGATAACACCAAGACTGATTACGCCGCCCGCATCGAAAACGAGCGCGTTGTCTTCAATGCCGCACTTAGCGGCAACACTGCGATCGACGCTCTGCTTGGAGCACTCAGTCCCTTGAACCCAGGTGCACCACGTGCAGTTGGCAACCCAGCGGCGATCGCCAAGATGGACACCATGCTGATGCACAGTGATGTCGTCAACGTTCCAACCATCACGATGGTCGGCGTTGCAGATCCTGTGACCTCGGCAGGTGCATCGATGCGCCTCGCCAATCTCTATGCCGATCAGTATGCGGCAGAGAAAGAGAAGGCATACAAGGACTACGCAAAGACACGCGAGTACAACCCACCGAAGAAGAAGTTGCTTTCCATCTGGAGTCTCACTCCAGCTGCCTACACAACCTTCACTTCGGCCGGGGCTCCAATCACGACCACTCCAGCGGCACCAGGAACCAACCACTGTAACTTCACAGCGGATCAGTACTTGGTAGTAGCAAAGGAGCTCGTCTTTGCAGGTCAGCACGGAATGTTCCTCGGTGGCGGAACACTCAACAATCTGGTCCGTCGGGCCAAGAACCTGAGTGTTGATCCACTCTTCAGTTTCGACCTCATGAAGTACTACGAGTAGGCGATATCTGAGACATTGCGGGGGCCCGGGAAACTGGGCCCCCGTTCTTTTTCGTCATTTTTACGCGACTTCTACTAACCTTTAATAACTATGGTCACTATTTCCACTCCCGCGGATATGTTCGAATTGGGCCGTCGCATCGGCGCTCAACTTCGTGCCGGCGATCTCGTTGTACTCAATGGTCCCCTCGGTGCCGGCAAGACTCTTCTCACTCAGGGCATTGGCGACGCCCTTGGAATCAGCGGCATCACCTCGCCCACTTTTGTCATATCTCGGATACATAAAGGCGCGATCCCGCTCATTCACGTTGACGCATATCGTTTGATGCAGTCGGAGAACCCGATCTTCTCGCTGGATGATCTGGATCTGGACAGCGAACGAGATGACGCGATCACCGTCGTCGAATGGGGCGGGGAACTCGCCGCGCGATTGTCTGAAGAGCGTCTCGAGATCTTCATCGACAGGACTTACGACGCGCGCCAGGTGAGTTACACCGGCCACGGCAAACGCTGGGAGAACTTCTCTCTGTGACCGTTTCGCTGGCAATCGACACATCCACGTCGCGAACTTCTGTCGCGATCGTGGACCAAGGCGCCCTCCTCTGGCATGGATACCGCGATGGCGCGATGGCGCATGGTCATTCCTTGCCTTCTTTGGTGTCGACAGCGCTTCAATCAGCGCCTCGAATTGATCAAGTTGTTGTCGGAATGGGCCCGGGTCCATATACGGGACTTCGTGTCGGAATCGCCTTTGCACGCACTTTCGCATTGGCGCGAAGGATTCCGGTCATCGGGGTCTGTTCATTGGATGCCATCGCCGCTTTGGTTCGCGAGAAGGACGATTTCATCGTTGCAACGGACGCGCGGCGCAAAGAGATTTACTGGGCGCAATACCGTGCAGGTATCCGTATCGAGGGGCCACACGTTGATCTTCCTGAGGTAGTTGTCGGACGGGGCCTGCCTCTTTTTGGCGAAGGTGGCGTTAAGTATGGGATCGCGCAGACCGATGAGAATCAATTTCCGGATTTGCTCTCTCTTGTTTCACTGAGCGAGGACGCGGATCTTCTCGTTGACGAGCCAATGTACATTCGCAGGCCAGATGCAGTTCCAACGATCGAGCGCGCCAGATGATTACGCATCGCGAGATGATTGCCCTCGATCTGCCTGTCATCGTTTCGATGGAACGGGAGATCTACCGCACCGATGCATGGACCATGAGCCAATTCAAAGAGGAGCTGGCATCTGTTCCCCGCAATCGTTACTACATCGTGGCTCTCAACGAATCCAATCAAATAGTCGGTTATGCAGGCGCTTTTTCCCCCGATACAGGCCTTGATGCGGATGTGCTCACGTTGACAGTGGACCCTGAATACAGAAGGCAGGGCATAGGTCGGGCGATGTTGGATCAGCTGATTACCTGGGCCAAAATGCGAAAAGCACCTGCGATATTTCTAGAAGTGCGCGAGGGCAATGTAGAGGCGAGTCCGCTTTACAAATCAGCCGGCTTCGAGCCGATTTCTACCCGAAGCAACTACTACTCCCTTGGTGTAAATGCAGTCATCATGAAAAAGGATTTGGAATGAAATCTGAGCCCTTGGTATTGGGCATCGAGACATCATGTGATGAGACGGCCATCGGAATAGTCCGTGGTCGCACATTGTTGGCCAACGTGATTGCATCAAGTGTCGAAGAGCACGCGCTCTTTGGCGGCGTCGTCCCTGAGATTGCCAGTCGAGCCCATCTTGAATCAATGCTCATCATTCTGGAAGCGGCTTTGAAAGAGTCGAAGATTTCCTTGGACGATATCGACGCAGTCGCTGTCACTGCCGGACCGGGATTGGTCGGGGCCCTTCTTGTCGGAGTCGCATCTGCCAGCGGCCTGGCCCTTGGTCTTGGCAAACCTCTCTACGGCGTGAACCATCTCGCCGCTCATGTATCGGTGGATCTGCTCACGCACGATGCTCCCGTTGAACCCACTATCGCGCTGCTTGTGAGCGGTGGACATTCTTCGCTTCTCCAAGTAGAAGACATCACGGCATCCGTTGTGAAACTCGGCGAAAGCATGGATGACGCGGCCGGGGAGGCCTTCGACAAAATTGCGCGCGTCATGGAACTTGGCTTTCCCGGTGGCCCTGCTATCGACCGCGAAGCCACTATGGGCAACCCACGCGCCATCGATTTCCCCCGCGGCCTGACGCAGTCCAGCGATTGGCAGACCCGCCCCTTTGATTTCTCCTTCTCGGGACTCAAGACGGCCGTTGCCCGTTATCTGGAATCAACCCCACGCTATGTGCGGGCGGATGTCGCGGCCTCCTTCCAGGAAGCGATCGTGGATGTTCTGCTGCTGAAAGCACTGGCTGCCTGCAAGCAGACCGGGATCGACTCTCTGGTTATAGCTGGTGGGGTGGCGGCCAATTCGCGCCTGCGACAGCTGGCGGCCGAACGGGCTGAGAAGGCCAATATCCGTCTGCGGATTCCGCCGGCCGGCCTCTGCACGGACAATGGGGCGATGGTTGCCACCCTCGGCGCTCTCATGGTGGCGGCAGGACGTTCGCCCAGTGATATCGCTGTGGAGGCCGATTCCAGCCTCCCTGTCACCACGGTTAGCCTGACCTGACCTCAAATTGACCCCGCGCAGGCTCCCTCCTAGGCTTGGCGTTAGCACTCTCACCCCGAGTCTGCTAGCCGGCCGTCCGGTCGACTAGCACCAGGGTCCAGAGGGATAAACCACAGATCGCAATAACTAAAGGAGTAATAAAGATGGCCGTTGCCATTAAGCCGCTAGAGGACCGCATTGTTGTTAAGGCGCTAGAAGCCGAGAAGACCACCGCATCTGGCTTGGTCATTCCTGACACTGCAACTGAAAAGCCACAAGAAGGCACCGTTATTGCAGTTGGACCAGGTCGCTTTGATGATGGCGAGCGCGTACCAATGGATGTCAAGGTCGGCGATGTTGTTCTGTACAGCAAGTACGGCGGAACCGAAGTTAAGTACAACAACGAGGAGTACTTGGTTCTCTCTGCCCGCGACATTCTCGCTGTGATTGAGAAGAAGTAAATGGGAAAAATTCTTGAGTTCGACGAAAACGCTCGTCGCGCCATGGAGCGCGGTGTCAATCAGCTTGCTGACACCGTCAAGGTAACGCTTGGACCTCGCGGTCGTAACGTTGTCATCTCCAAGTCTTACGGCGCACCGACAATCACCAACGACGGTGTGACTATCGCTCGCGAGATCGAATTATCCGATCCCGTTGAGAACATGGGCGCTCAGTTGGTGAAGGAAGTTGCTACAAAGACCAACGACGTTGCAGGCGATGGCACAACAACCGCCACCGTTCTTGCTCAGGCAATGGTGAAGGAAGGTCTACGTAACCTTGCCGCCGGCGCACAGCCAATGGATATCAAGGCCGGAATCGAAGCAGCAGTCGCCTCAATCATCGAGCGACTTCGCGAAAACGCGACCGTCATAAACGACAAGTCGCAGATCGCCAACGTTGCCACGATTTCTGCGCAGGACCGCGCAATCGGCGACTTGATCGCCGAGGCGATGGACAAGGTCGGCAAGGATGGCGTCATCACTGTCGAGGAATCCTCAACCACCGGTCTCGAGCTTGAGTTCACTGAGGGCATGCAGTTCGACAAGGGCTACATCTCTCCATACTTCGTCACCGATCAGGATCGTATGGAGACCGTCCTTGAAGACGCCTACGTACTTATCAGTGCCAACAAGATCTCTGCGCTAGCCGAACTTCTTCCAATCTTGGAAAAGATCGCGCAAGCCAGCAAGCCGCTATTGATCATTGCTGAAGACATTGAAGGCGAAGCACTCTCCACCCTTGTTGTAAACAAGATCCGCGGAGTATTCACCTCGGCCGCAGTTAAGGCCCCTGGCTTTGGAGATCGCCGCAAGGCAATGCTCCAGGACATCGCCATCCTTACGGGTGGTCAGGTTGTCTCGGCCGAAATGGGAATGAAGCTCGACCAGGTCGGCCTAGAAGTTCTGGGTCGCGCTCGCCGAATTGTCATCACCAAGGACACCACCACCCTCGTTGACGGAGCCGGCG
This sequence comes from Candidatus Nanopelagicaceae bacterium, assembly GCA_036504835.1. Classification (GTDB taxonomy): domain Bacteria; phylum Actinomycetota; class Actinomycetes; order Nanopelagicales; family Nanopelagicaceae; genus QYPT01. The sequence goes on along the minus strand of DASXUM010000129.1, from coordinate 1,612 downwards.
ACAAGAAGGCTGTTGAAGCCCGCGTCTCCGAGATCCGTGGCGAAATCGAGCACACCGATTCCGAGTGGGATCGCAACAAGCTCCAGGAGCGCGTTGCCAAACTCGCTGGTGGAGTCTGTGTCATCAAGGTTGGCGCTTACACCGAAGTTGAACTCAAAGAGAAGAAGCACCGTCTCGAAGATGCAATCTCTGCCACCCGCGCTGCGGTTGAAGAGGGCATCGTCGTCGGCGGAGGCGCAGCACTCGTGCATGCCGCTGATTCACTTGAAGGCGACCTCGGATTCCATGGCGATAAGGCCGTCGGAGTTCGTCTCGTTCGCAAAGCATGCGACGAGCCACTTCGTTGGATTGCCGAAAACGCAGGCGTTGAAGGTTATGTCGTTGTTGCAAAGGTTCGCGCGATGAAGGCCCACGAGGGTTACAACGCAGCAACTGGCGTCTACGGCGACCTGACTGCAGACGGCGTCATCGACCCAGTGAAGGTGACTCGTTCGGCACTTGCCAACGCGGCATCGATCGCGGCGATGTTCATTACAACCGAAGCGGTTGTGTATGAGCGTCCAGAGACCGATGAAGCAGACGCAGGCGGCGCTGGTCATTCACATGGTCCAGGCGGACACTCGCACTAATTCGCATAGATATAAAGGACGGGCCTCGCATCTGTGGGGCCCGTTTCTTATGTCTGAGGTGATTGGCTAGCAGGTAGCGTCTTTTGCCGCTTCCAAGCCGGTACCCAATTTCACCCAGATCGAGTTCACGTTATCCGGGTTGTAGCCGAACGAACCATCGGATGCAACGCTACAGAAAACGAAATCAACACTGCCTTTCGCGTCGCCGATTTGCGGGTCGGCCAAAATCGGTTTCAGGAGTTCACTCGTGGCTTCTAAGGTCGCGGAACCCCTGTGCGAAAAGAAGAAAGAGATCTTGGCGTCCTTGGGCAATTCTGCAAGAGCCGCGGCCTTCGCGTCGTCGAGTTTCGTCTTGGCGGGCAGGTTCAAGGAATATCCCGTGACGACGCCGTTATCTAAAACGACATCTGAGTAGCGAAAATTTCCGCCCCAGCTCTTGAGACTGGAATCCGCGTTGTAACAACATCCTGGAATGAAGTCCCCGCTCTTGTCAGCAACATGATGAGAGTTCCATGAACTCAACGTGGCCCCGAAACCAACGATGTCCTTGTTTGCACTTGCAGTTAGTGTCGGGGTGCTCGCCGTCGACGCTGTGGAACAGCCCGAGAGTGCAAAGGCAGCCATTGCAACGGCTATTGCCAGTTTGAATTTCTTCATCTCATCCTTATGTTGACGCGTGGGTAGGTGGAATTCTTATCCGTAAGGAGAAAGAATGCCAGTCTCCACTCGCTTCTCGAAGGCATTAAATTGCTGTCGAGAACTACCTCCGCTGTGGTGAAATTTACTTATGGAACTGGTTAGGCCGACCTTGGAGCACCTGGATAGTTGCAGGCGCGCACTGATTCGCGAACTAGGGGCGGGTACTGCGCCCTATCCGGACGAAGCCGAGAATCAACTCCATGAGATAGAGACAAATCCAGAATTCTTTTTAGCCAAACAAGAGGACCGGCAAGCTCTGGGTGGCGATGTGAAACTTCCAGATG
>DASXUM010000128.1:0-2248 GCA_036504835.1 Candidatus Nanopelagicaceae bacterium | reverse complement strand
GATTGATATGCATCCGGAAGACCCGCTGGCTCGCATGGATGCAATCTTTCTCAGCCCCCATAAATTCATAGGCGGGCCGGGTACTCCCGGCGTTCTGGTCTTGAACCACACGGTTGCCCATAACACGGTGCCGGTTGTGCCAGGAGGCGGCACCGTTGCGTACGTGAATTCCCTAGAGCACCGATATCTCACGGACCCCTCGCACCGTGAAGAAGGCGGGACGCCGGCAATCATCGAATCCATTCGCGCCGGACTGGTCTTTCAACTCAAGGAATCTGTAGGCGTACCAGCTATACACGCAACGGAGGAGAAGTTCTTGTCGCGGGCGATTGCGGCATGGGAATCAGAACCACTGATAGAACTTCTCGGCAACTTGAAGGCCGAACGATTGTCCATACTCTCATTTGTACTGCGCACGCCTTCCGGGAAACTCCTGCACCACAATTTCGTTGTTGCGCTACTCAACGACCTCTTCGGTATCCAATCCCGCGGCGGTTGCTCATGCGCGGGCCCCTATGGCCACCGATTGCTAGGAATCGACATAGAGAAAAGCCGCGAGATCGAAGAGGAAGTCAATACAGGATGCGAGGGCATCAAACCCGGGTGGGTGCGGATCAACTTCAATTACTTCTTCTCGGATGCAGTCGTTGACTACATTATTTCGGCGGTCCGATTCGTCGCGCAAAAAGGCCACCTCTTTCTGACTGATTATCGATTTGATGCAAATTCGGGAATCTGGCATCACCGCAATGGACCGGTCGAACCCGGACTAAGATTGCGCGATGTTTCTTACGACCAAGAGGGAAAGATGATCTATCCCGTTCAAGACGAACGTGCGCCTGAGAGCGCATTGAGTGAATATCTCGTTGTGGCCGAAGAGCTGGCAGCGCAGCGATTGAGTGCACCTTCATCTGGTGCGTCGGGAACCCCTTCACCGGTGAGCCAGCGTTTCGAGTCTCTCCGCTGGTTTGAGCTACCTCAAGAATGTCTCATCAATCGCTGATGTCGCCGATCTTCAAGTACATCTTCCGACGACTCGTCGTTCTCGTTATCTCCCTCTTTGTAGCAAGCACTTCGCTTTTTGTGTTACTCCGACTTCTGCCCGGCGATCCTGCCAACGCGCTACTTTCAGTCGGCGCGACCCCCGAGCAAATTGCGGCCGCGCGGCACATGGTGGGCTCCGACCTTCCGCTCATTGAACAGTTCTTCAACTGGCTCAAAGACCTCGGAAGCTTTCACCTGGGTACCTCTCTTATTGGTCACATCCCTGTTGGTCCCGAAATCAATTCACGCCTCTCTGTCACCCTGCCCTTGACCCTCATCTCCTTCCTTGTTGCAATTACCATTGCAGTGCCTGTCGGTTTCGTCGCGGCGTACAAGGCAAAAACTTGGTACGGGTCAATTCTCAACAGCATCTCGCAACTCGGTATCGCGATTCCGGTTTTCTGGGTCGGCGTAATTTTGATCTTGGTCTTCGCGCTCAAATGGATGGTGCTGCCAGCTGGTGGCTTTCCGCCAACAGGATGGAGCGATCTAGGCCAGGCGCTGCGCTCTCTCATTCTGCCCATTGCCACAATTTCCCTCGTAATGTCTGCCTCACTTACTCGCTACGTACGTTCGGCGACGCTGGATGTTCTCAATAGCGACTACCTGCGAACGTCGCGCTCCCTTGGATCCTCATTCATGGAGGCGATGTGGCGCCACGGCATACGCAATGCAGCCTCCCCCGTCGTCTCCATCCTCGGAATGGAACTGGCCACAACTTTCATCGGCGCAGTAGTTGTAGAAAGCGTCTTCGCCTTGCCCGGTCTTGGCAGCCTCTTAGTGCAGGCAATTTCTCAACGCGATTACCCCATCATCCAAGGTGTTCTTTTCGTCAGCACCATGGGCGTACTCGTGATCGGCTTTCTCGCCGACTTGGCGCAACGCCTCATAGATCCCCGCCTTAGCAAATCTCTGGCAGGTCGAAGCGCATGAGCACAACAAAGAAGCGGAGTTCACTTCCCCTCATCATCGGCAGCGCACTTGTCGGATTCATTGCACTGATGGCGCTGGTCTCGATCTTCTGGACTCCCTATTCAGTAAACGATACGACCGGCACTCGCTTGGGACCGCTGAGCAGCCAACATTGGTTGGGTACTGACAAACTCGGCCGCGATCTTCTCTCTCGAGTGATGATCGGTGCTCGAATTGCCATCAGCGTCGGATTTGCCTCCGTATTAATAGGTGCGATTATCGGAGTGAGCCT
>DASXUM010000127.1:0-43861 GCA_036504835.1 Candidatus Nanopelagicaceae bacterium | reverse complement strand
GGTGCGGTAAAACTTGTTACGGTAATTTTGATTGTGTTTATGTCGGCGACAACCTTCACAACTCAACGTCAGTTGATGGTAAAAGGCATGCCGAAAATGGACTCAAGTAACAACATGATGTTGCAACAGCAGAAGATCATGTTGTACGCATTCCCTGTAATTTTCGCGATTTCCGGAGTGAATTTTCCGATTGGTGTATTGATTTATTGGTCGACGACGAACTTGTGGACGTGGGGCCAACAGTTCTATGTGATCAAGCGGAACCCGACTCCGGGCTCGCCCGCCTTCATTGAATTGCAGGCGAAAAAAGCCCGTAAATTGGGTGGACCAGAATTGGGGACCAGTGCCCCTGAGATCGCCCCAGAGGTGGGCGAGATCAAAGGCCAGCGCCAACAGCCGAAGAAGAAGCCAAAGAAGAAATCAAAATAGGACAAAAGGTTTATAAACCAACAAACCCGACATAAGGGTCAAATTCCAGGTTTAAGGAGCAGAAAATGACTGAAGCACCGCAAGAGCCCGTAACCTCCCTCGTCGCAAAACTCGAGGAAGAAGGCGATATTGCTGCCGATTACCTAGAGGGACTGCTGGATATCACCGATCTTGATGGGGATATTGATATCGACGTGGAGAACGATCGTGCCTCACTGGCCATCGTCGGTGGAAAACTAGGTCATCTTGTGGGAAAACAGGGCGAAGTCCTCGACGCAATCCAAGAACTAACCCGGCTCGCGGTGCAGACATCCACTGGCGATCGCAGCCGCCTCATGCTTGATATTGATGGATACCGGGCTGGACGTAAGGAAGAGCTGCGGAAATTGGCTAAAGAGAGTGCTGATGAGGTTACGTCGACTCAGAGCTCCCTCAAGTTGGCGCCCATGAATGCCTTTGAGCGGAAAATTATCCACGACACCATTCAGGATTTAGGGTTGACGAGCGAATCTGAAGGTGAAGACCCAGATCGTTGCGTAGTAATTTTCCCTAACTAACCCAACCACCCTTGGCTCACCTTCCGGTTTCACGTGAAACCCTCATTGACCGCTATTTTCCAACCAAGCGCGAAGAGATAGAACGGTTTGCCCAGTTCCTTGCTACGGCGGGGATTGAACGCGGGCTGATCGGGCCTCGCGAGGGGGAGAAGATCTGGGATCGTCATATTTTCAACTCCCTGCCGGTCATTTCGCTCATACCTGAGGGATCTACGGTTATTGATATCGGTTCGGGGGCGGGACTTCCGGGAATTCCCATCGCCCTGGCCCGTCCAGACCTCACTGTGACTCTCATTGAACCCTTGCAACGGCGGGTGGATTTTCTTACCGAGGCGGTGGAGGGTTTAGGAATAACTGTCTTGCGGGGTAGAGCGCAGGATTTCAAGCTAAAAGCAGACATTGTCACGGCGCGCGCGGTGGCTCCGCTCGAGAAACTCAAAAGTATGAGCTGGCATCTGGTCAAGAAGGGCGGCTCCCTCCTTGCGATCAAGGGAGAGAGTGCGGCGGTGGAGGCTGAGACGGTCCCGGGCGCCCATGTCTATGAAATAGAACTTGAGGGACTACCGGTGGGACGGGTCATTTCGCTGCAAAAGACTGGTTAACTAAGCCCTGTGACGGATTCACGTGAAACACCCATGCAGAGCAGAACCGTAATTGGGGTTCGCCGCCTCAAAGAGGCGATGGCTAAACCTGCCAGACTGCGGATCTTCTCCGTCTCCAACCAGAAGGGTGGCGTCGGCAAGACCACGACCACGGTGAATATCGCGGCCTCTCTCGCAATGGGGAGTCTGCGCACCCTTGTTATCGACCTTGATCCACAGGGCAATGCCAGCACCGCCCTAGGTGTTGAACATCAGGCCAATGCCGGAATCTATGAAGTGTTGATGGGTACCGCAGAGATCGCTTCGGTTGTGCAGAAGGTGGCCGGCTTTCCACACCTTGAGTGCATCTCCTCCAATACTGCCCTTGCCCAGGCCGAGATCAATCTGGTCTCCATGGTGGCCCGCGAACTCAGGCTGAAGGAGGCGATCACCGATCTGGTGGCTGCTCGTGAGAATGCTGGAGTGGGCTATGACTACATCCTCATTGATTGCCCACCGAGTCTGGGGTTGCTTACCGTCAATGCACTGGCTGCTGCACAAGAACTTCTCATTCCCATTCAGTGCGAGTACTACGCACTAGAGGGACTAACGCAACTTTTGGAAACTTACTCAATCGTTCGTAAGAGGCTTAATGCTGATCTCAAACTCTCCACCATTGTTTTAACAATGTTTGACGGACGAACACGTCTTGCCAACGATGTTGCGGCAAGTGTTCGATCGCATTTCCCCAATGAACTTATTGATATTCCGATTCCACGAGCTGTGCGAATTTCAGAGGCTCCTTCGTACGGTCAAACAGTCATGACATACGACCCAGTTTCTCCCGGCGCAGTGGCTTACATGCAGATTGCCAGAGAGATTGCCGAACGCGGAAAACCTTTCGATTCAAATGTTGTGAGTATTAATTACAAAAAAGGGGAGAGTGCATGAGCGTCAAACGTGGAGGACTCGGGACGAATCTCGATGCGTTAATCCCCACATCGTTGACTCTCGAAGGCAAAGAAGTCGCACAACAGAATGAAGTCTCGATCGATTCGATTTCTCCAAATCCTCGACAGCCCCGCACTGTATTCGATGAAGACGCACTCCGTGAACTAACTGCATCAATCAAGGAAGTTGGTTTGCTGCAACCCCCGGTGGTTCGTGAGATTTCTGCAGGGCGTTACGAATTGATTATGGGAGAGCGACGTTATCGCGCCGCGAAAGCCGCCGGCTACACAACGATTCCTGTGATCATTCGTCAAACAACAGATAACGATCTTCTTCGTGATGCATTGATTGAGAATATTCATCGCAGTCAGTTAAATGCCCTGGAAGAGGCGGCGGCGTACACCGAACTCCTCAATGATTTCAACTGCACACACGAAGAGTTGGCGCAGAAACTCGGGAAGTCACGACCACATATTTCCAACACGATCCGGTTATTGAATCTGCCTGCATCTGTACAGAGGAAAGTCGCAGCTGGAGTTCTTTCTGCAGGACACGCACGCGCACTCTTGGGATTAACCGATGAGGATGCCATTGAGCATCTGGCAAATCGGATTGTTTCGGAAGGACTCAGTGTTCGGGCAACGGAAGAAATTGTCGCGGCCGGCATGCCGAATGCGAAGAAACCGCGGAAAAATAGCCCTCACCACGCTCCACAAATGAGTGAAATCGCAGAACGGCTATCTGATTATTACGACACCAGAGTTCACGTGCAATCAGGAAAATCAAAAGGCAAAATTGTTATTGAGTTTTCTGGCAATGATGATCTTGAGAGGTTGTTAAGACTGCTGGAGAAGTAGAACTACTCTGCAATCTCAAACCCACTGCTACGTCGCGCGATCTCCTGTTTCACGACACCACCAAGCGCCTTGACTCCTTCACGGATTCTTTCGGGTGTTGGGTGGCAGTATGAAAGTCGCATAGCCCAACTGCCGAAACCGTCAGCATAAAAAGCGGTACCAGGAACATAGGCCACTTTGGCGACGATCGCTTTCGGAACCATAAGTTTTGTATCGATTTCGGGAGGGAGGTTCACCCATACATAAAAGCCGCCACCGGGTTTCGTCCATGTGGCCGAAGCGGGGAAATATTGCTCCAAAGATTCCAACATTGCATCGCGGCGAACTTTGTACAACTCAACGAAGGATGCGATCTGATCGCGCCATGGCTGATCGGCTAGATAATTTGAGATTGTAAGTTGGGTGAAATTCGACGGGCAAAGAATTGATGATTCGCTTGCAATAACCAGTTTCTCTTTCAGGGAAGGTGGAACAAGTGCCCATCCGACACGCAAACCTGCGGCAATCGTCTTTGAGAAAGAGCCTAAGTAGATGACGTTCTCGCTGTCTTCGGCACGCATTGCATTAGGGGAAGGACGATCAAAACCAAGCAATCCATAAGGATTATCTTCAACTACGAAAATACTTTCCTCGCGACAGATGTCCAGGATCTCGGTGCGCCGATCTGCAGGCAGAAGCACACCGGTTGGGTTCTGGTAGTTAGGAATCAAGTACAAGAATTTGATCTTTCGTCCCGCCGCGCGGACTGAAGCGATGGCTTCGCGAAGGGCATCTGGAACCAACCCTTGGTCATCGAGGGCGACATGTACTACTTGCGCCTCGTACTGCCTGAAGGTGCCGAGCGCGCCGACGTATGACGGAGCTTCAACGAGTACAACGTCGCCTGGATCAATGAAGATTCGAGAGATCAGGTCCAGTGCCTGCTGTGAGCCGGTAGTAACGATGACATCATCTGGATTGGCGCGGATGCCTTCGAGAGCCATCACCTCGCAGATCTGTTCGCGCAGTTTGGGGTGGCCTTGGCCACTGCCATACTGCAAAGCCTCTGCCCCATTGGTGAGGATGAGTTGGTTAACAACAGATGCCATCATCTCCATAGGGAGGGCAGAGAGGTTAGGCATGCCTCCGGCAAGGGAGACGATCTCAGGTCGTGAGGCGACTGCAAAAAGTGAGCGAATTTCACTGGCCTGCATACCGGCCGCGCGCGCGGCAAAGCGCTCCTCTAGATTCTGAGGTTCTCCCGTTTGATGGCGCGCGATGATGTTAGGCATTGGCGAAGTCTCCCACACCTCAAAGCCTGGATGACGACCTATCTCCTGAGGCCGGCCTTCTGGAGATCGGAAATGCGGAGGGTTCCGGTTTTTGCATCATCCTCAGATGCCAAATAAAGCCGCTGGATCGCGATCACAACGGCCTCAGCGATGACATCTCGGAAATCAGGGCGGGCCAGTCGTTCGGCGTCTCCCTGATTGGTCAAATATCCAACATCAATCCGGACCGTAGGTGATTTTGTAAGCCTGAGCAGATCCCATGTTTTGGGGTGGGTTCGGCAATTAAGTAGATCAGTGCGCGCACAGATCTCGCGCTGGACGAGTGAAGCAAAGCGCTCGCCGACTACCGAATGGATTCCGTGGGCTTGAGCGCCGTAGTAATAAGTGGCGACTCCATGAGCTTTTTCATTCTTGTATTCATCAGCATGGAAAGAAACGATCAGATCGGCATTGGTTCCATTTGAGAATGCAATGCGTTCTGATTCCGATGGCGAGTTGTTGGCCCCACGGGTGAGAAAAACGCTGACACCCAATGCGAGCAAGCGGCCTTCGAGTCGTTGGGCGATGTCGTACACGATCTCTGATTCCTCAACGCCATGTGCGCATATTCCATGATCATCACCGCCACAGCTGGGGTCTAAGACGATTATCTTGTTAGCGAGAGAGGGGCCACGATCCCTTTGCGATGCGCTCTCGCGAAGTATTGAGGGCGCTCCACCTGAGACTGTTCGGGTAAGTCGTATTAGCGCGGTAATTGTGGCCGGCCCACACTTTCCATCTGAGGTGACACCGACAGATTTTTGAAACTCACGAACGGCATTCTCTGTGCGTGCACCAAATACGCCGTCTACACGACCGCAATCAAAGCCCATTTCAGTAAGACGTGATTGAAGGGTTGCTACGTCGTCACCTCGGAGTAGAGGAGAGGGCTGCAAGTAAAGAGAACGGTCACCCAATTTCCATTGAGCCTCTTCAAGTGCGCGCATGGTCACCGAGTTAACGACACCGTTTACACTCAATCCGCGCATTTGCTGGAATGTTCTGATGGCATTCACGACACCTTCGTCGATCGTGCTCGGGTGAGAAACGAGCAACCCTAATCTGTTGAGAATATTAATAATGTGGGTCGCAACATCTCCGCTTGCACCTTTGCCAACAGAGATCTCTTCCATCAGGAGATTAGATAAATGCTTCGAGCTCTCGCAGTAGTGCTGGCTTTGGCTTTGCACCGATGATCGTCTTGACCACCTGGCCGTTAACAAAGACATTGAGAGTCGGGATTGAAGTAATCCCGTACTTAATGGCAATTGCTGACTCTTCATCCGTATTGAGTTTTACGATGGTCAACTTGTCGCCGTGTTCCTTTGCGATTTCGTCGAGAATTGGCGCAACTGCACGGCAGGGGCCGCACCATTCTGCCCAAAAATCTACCAACACCGGCTTGGTGCTCTTCAATACGACCTCATCGAAAGTCGATGTTGTCACTGGCTGTGATGCGCTCATTTTCTACCCCTACTCGTATTTTCTAATCTCCAACAATACTGTCGAAAATCTGCCAACTGTGTAATTCATGCCTCTCGGCCCAGCGCTAAATCTAGTGGTGCGACAGGAATCTCTCAGCGTCAAGGGCTGCCTGACAACCTGAGCCTGCGGCTGTGATCGCTTGACGGTATACGTGATCGACCAAGTCGCCACAGGCGAATACCCCTTCAAGGTTGGTCCGCGTCGACCTTCCCTCAACCTGTACATACCCGTCAGAGTCAACGTCCACTTGATCACGAACAAGCTCACTTCGCGGATCATGTCCTATTGCGACAAATAGTCCGCTGAAAGCGCGAACGGAAGTTTCGCCCGTGAGGGTGTTTCTTAATTGAAGGGATTCGACCTTGTTCTCTCCCAAAACCTCTGTGACTTCGTGATTCCAGAGAAATTCAATTTTTGGATTCGCGAAGGCGCGCTCTGCCATGATTTTCGATGCACGTAAGGAATCGCGACGATGAATCAGAACGACTTTACTGGCGAATCGCGTCAAGAATGTGGCTTCCTCAATCGCCGAATCACCACCACCAACCACAGCGATCTCTTGATCTCGGAAGAAGAATCCATCGCACGTTGCGCACCAAGAGACTCCTTTACCCGACAGACGTTTCTCGTTTGGGATCCCAATCTCACGAAACGCGGATCCCATCGCAAGAATGACTGCACGGGCCCGAATTGAATTTCCAGATCCGTCTTTCAGGTTCTTGATCGGCCCCGACAAGTCCATCTCGACGATATCGTCAGTGATGAGTTTTGCACCGAACCTTTCGGCTTGTTTGCGCATTGAGTCCATCAAATCAGGGCCCAAAACGCCATCGGTAAACCCGGGAAAGTTCTCCACCTCAGTGGTATTCATTAGTGCGCCACCAGCGGTGACTGAGCCTTCATAAATGATTGGTGAGAGTTGGGCCCGTGCCGCGTAGATCGCGGCTGTGTAGCCTGCCGGTCCTGAACCGACAATCACTAAATCGTGGATTTTCTCTGTAGACATCATGGCTCCACCATAACCCAACTCGTATCTGGTTTATTCCCCGCCGTTGCGACGGGATCGGAATGTGCGCTGGAACTGGGTTTTCACAAGTTCGCCGGAGATGGTGATTTCCGATACGCCCATGCGACGAGCCACGAAGAAGTATCCGGCGAAACCCAGAACCATAATCAGGACGAGCTCGCCGAACCTAACCAGGGCGCCGGCATTGGCGTTGGCCCAAGCAAAGAACTGTGACACTGCAAAAAGCGGAAGCATCGCAACAAGTGCGGCAATGAAAAGACGGAAATGCTGTCCGAAAAAATCGCGCAGTCGGATTCGGCCCGTATGCCGATCAAGCAGTGCCAGTGTGTAGAACAGGCCGAGTATGTAACTTATCGAGAAGGCAGCACCTAGGCCCACCGTTACCCAACGGCTTGGAAGCAAAACCAGGGAAAGGTATGAAAGAGCAACAGCAATTACGTTGATGAGAAGGATGGACGGCACCTGCGTCTTAGTGTCCTCGAACGCGTTGAACCCGCGGATCAAAATGATGTTAATGCTAAAAGCCACTAAGCCGAGCCCGAAGGCGGCGAGTACCTGACCTACATAAATGGCATCAGCCTTGTTGATCCCAACGTACAGGACACGGGTTATCAAGGGCCCAAAGAGCATGAAGGCAACTGCTGCAGGGATGGTGAGAACACCGACCATTTTTATTGCGCGTATCAATTGGTCGCGAACATCTTCACGCTTCTTTTCGATCGCCAATTTGGAAAGATGAGGGAGTAAAGCTGTCACGATCGAAATGGTGACAATCGAGTATGGCAACATCATGATCAAGTAGGCGTTGCCAAAGGGAGTAAAGCCGACCCCCGTCTTGATGCCTTCCTTTGCGGTTCTTACAGCCGCACTTGTCGAGACATTGACTGTAACGAGGTACCCGAGCTGCGAGATGAGAACGTAGATAAGAGTCCATCCAGCAAGTGAAAATGATTTTCCAAGCCCCGCCAGACCAAATTTCGGACGGAGGCTGATTCCAGTCCGTTTTACGACAGGAATAAGGATCAACGCTTGAATGACTACTCCGAGAGTAGTGCCCCACCCCAGGAACTGGGTCTGCGCGGAGGTGATATTCCCTGTCGAGAGTTGGGGAACTTTTATTAAGACCACCACGAATACCGCGATAACAATGACGTTGTTGACAATCGGTGCCCACATTAATGGCGCGAACGATCCGCGTGCGTTGGCAACTTGTCCCAACATCGTGAAAAGACCTAGGAAGAAGATTTGCGGCAGGCAGTAACGGGTGAAATCCACCGCCAAATGAAATTCATTTTCGAAACCTTTGGTTGCGAATTCAGGCGCGTAGATTCGCACTAGTACTGGTGCGAATATCACCCCTATTACTACGAGCCCCAGCAAGACAGTGCTAATAGTTGTGACTAACTTCGATGCAAATGCGTGTCCGCCGTCTGGATCGCTAAATGAGCGGATCAATTGCGGAACGAAAATTGCAGTGAGCGCGCCGCCAACTAGAAGGTTGTAGAGAATGTTCGGCATCGTGTTGGCAACGTTGTAAGTATCGGCCAAGAGCGCAGTGCCAAGAACAGCGGCCGCCAGAATATTGCGTATAAAGCCGGTGATCCGGGAGATGATCGTGCCAACTGCCATAACGCTGGAGGCGTGAAGAAGTTCGTTGGGTTTCATTTGCGAGACCTTCTGACCCTTCGAACACTTTGAGTGATAGCCGCCATGAAAAGAAGTATCGCCGCTCCAGCGGTAAACCATGCGACAGCAGGGCTAATCACAGAAAGGCTTAGCGCCAAGATCACTGAATCGCCCAGCGCCTTACCCGCAGAATTTCTGAACTCGGCAAGAACGGCCGTAGAACCAGGTGCGATTACTGTAAAAGGGACCGACAGTTGTGTCTTTGAATTCGGCGACAGTAAAACGGTTTCTGGCCCACCCGTTTTGATGCGGGAGTTAAGCGGCGTCAGCTGCAACGTGACTCTGATTTGAGTTGCATAATCATTCACGAGCGTAATGGGCACCTTCTCATGTTCCGACGTCAAGCGGTACTTGCCAGGAACAATTCGCAGTTTGTGATTGGCAGCCGCAAGAGCCATATCGGCATTGTGTGCGAAATACGTCTGTTCATCTTTCGTCGATCCCGATGCCAGTAAGTAGGACAATTTTGAGCGCAAATCATCCAATTGTTGTGCTGGGACGACGGTCGTGAGCAGTGCAAGATCTCGGCGGTTGATCGTGTAGGAATGCACCGCATCCGATATGACAGTGGTTGATCTTCTGGTCCACCGCGCGCCGCGTTCGATCAGAACGGGACGACCAAGGGCAACTTGGAGTTTGGCCTGGCTAGATTGGTAGTAATAGGTGAGTTCGCTCGGTGCCAGGCGTCTAGTCAGAGATAATTCTGGATGTCCGTACGGAATCGCCACAATCGTGTCGTCGATGCTCATGATCTTCAATTCGGTTAGCCAATTTTGAGCGACGAGGTCTTTCGTGGCGAGCGCGTTTATATCGTCAATCAGAGCTGCATCAATGAACCACGTGCGTGGCTTCGCAGGAGGTGTAAAGACCATCTGGCCAAGACGCCCTTCAGGCGCCAGCGATGCACTTAATTCACTTGTTAGCGCTGTGCCGAGAAGGTCGAAATGCGGCGTATCGAACAAATAGATCTTCGATGTCGCCGCTTGTGCACTTGTAGGAGTGAAACCTAGGGAAATGATCGCAATGAGGAAGGTGAGAGTTAACGCCGACAATCCTCTCTTCATGGTTGCAGGTCTCCGCTGCGAGCAATCAACTTCTTCTCATCGGGGTAGGCCAATCGTTCGATGATCTCGTTGAGAGGGAACCAGGCCACTTCATCGACCTCGGTTACTTGCGGAGCGAGGAGACCGCCAACTTCACGGAAGAGATAGTGGTGGACCGTTTTATGAATTCGTTTCCCACCTGCCATAAACCAGAAGTCGATGATGCCCAGGGATCGGGAGATCTGACTTTCGATTCCAGTTTCTTCCATAACTTCGCGCAGAGCCGCTTCCTCTGGAGTTTCACCTATCTCTATATGTCCTTTTGGCAAAGACCAGAGCAATCTGGTGCGGGCACTGTCCTTCTGGTCGATTCGACCGATGAGGAGGCCCTGAGTTCCGCTGAAATCGATGACAAGTCCTCCGGCACTGACTTCATCGACGCGTTTTGCGAATGGGGCACGGTCCCTTCTCTCGACAGACTTGCTCGGGGCAGGCTTCTGCGAGGGGGGTGTTTCCGTCTTTAAATCTTGAGATTGGGGGGCGCGATTGGCGGAGCGTTTGCGCCGCCTCCTTTTTTTCGTACTTTCGCTGCCCGCACCAGGTGCTGGGGTCATAGAGGAAGCGTACTGCCCTAGCCTTATCCATTATGAAGAGAGCGCTGGGTGCCGCAGGGGAACTTGCCATCAGATCCTTAATCGAACGTGCCCCATTAGCCAGTTCACTGGCTGACGCCTACGGGGTAGCGGGATATCGCTTGGCACTCGTGGGTGGTTCCGTACGGGACGCCATCTTGGGGCGCCTTGGTAACGATTTGGATTTCACCACCAATGCCACCCCAGACATTTCCAAGAAGATTCTTAGCAAGTGGGCTGAGAATGTATGGGATACCGGAATCGCATTCGGAACCGTCGTGGGCAAACGCGGGGATACCACTGTTGAGGTGACCACCTACCGAAGCGACAGTTACGACATAGACAGTCGCAAGCCCGAAGTTGAGTATGGCGAATCCCTTGAAGGGGATCTGTCGAGACGTGACTTCACCGTGAACGCAATGGCCTTGGAGTTGACGCAAGGTGCACCTATTTTCGTTGATCCACATAACGGATTGAAAGATCTGAGCAATCGCATTTTGCGAACACCGAGCAAAGCAGAGCAATCATTCTCAGATGATCCTTTGCGGATGATGCGAGCCGCGCGCTTTGCCAGCCAACTCGGATTCTCAGTCGACGGTGACGCGCTTCGCGCCATGAAAGATATGGCGGGGAGGATATCCATAATCTCTGCCGAAAGAATCCGCGACGAGTTTGTAAAACTTCTAATGTCGGATAATCCTCGCACTGGAATTTCAATGTTGGTCGACGTTGGCCTGGCAGACATTGTGCTTCCGGAAATTCCCAAACTGAAACTGGAGATTGACGAGCATCACCATCACAAAGATGTTTATGAGCATTCCTTGACAGTGCTCGAACAGGCCATTGCATTGGAAGGCCGTCTCAATGGTCCTAACCTGGTAATTCGCTTGGCTGCGTTGCTTCACGATATTGGCAAGCCGAAAACACGAAGTTTGATTCCGGGAGGCGGAGTTTCCTTTCATCATCACGAGGTCGTGGGCGCTCGCCTTGCTCGGGAGCGCTTGAAGAAATTGAGGTTCGACGGGGATACCATCGAAGAAGTTGAGAAACTCATATCCCTGCATCTGCGCTTTCATGGTTACGGCCAAGGCGAATGGACCGATTCAGCGGTTCGACGATATGTGAGAGATGCTGGCAACTTGCTCATTCATCTCCATGTGTTAACACAAGCGGACTGCACGACACGAAATAAACGAAAAGCTGACGCGCTGGCTGCTGTGTACAAGAGTTTGGAAGAGCGAATTGATGAGTTGATGGAGAAAGAGGAGTTGTCGAAGATTCGCCCAGACCTCGACGGAGCACAAGTGATGAAGTTGCTCAACATCAAACCGTCAGCGACGGTGGGCAAAGCCCTTGATTTCCTTCTCGAACTGCGCCTTGAGAATGGCCCGCTTGGCGAGGAACTTGCGACGGAGCACCTTATGAAATGGTGGGCAAATCAGCCTTAAATTTGGAGGGTCGCAAAATCACCAGAAGTGAAACCAGATAAACCAGCGAAATCGCAACTGGCACTATCGATGATCGACCCGACAAAGGAAGAGCCAATGCCGCAAGAACTGCGCCGGAGACAATGGCCCCGTTGACGAGAACGTCGTATACGGCGAAGACCCTTCCTCTATATATGTCGGCAATTTTGGCCTGAACAAGTGCATCGTTGGTAACCTTGAGGCTCTGTCCAAAGAAACTAGTTAAGAAGGCCGCTACATAGAGCGAGATTGGCGTGGCCGAGATGGCGAGAAAGAGCGGAGACACTGCGCTGCCGACCATCATGGAGCGAATCCAAGCATGTCTTCCGATTCGGGCGACACCTGCAGGTGCCACAAGTGCACCGAAAGTGATTCCTGCCCCTGCGATAGAAAGTGCAATCGCCAGGCCTGAAAGCCCGGCTTCTGGTTTTGACGACAGGTGAAAACTGTTTCGCTCTAAAAGAAGTGCGATAAGGACAAGTGCTGTGAGTCCACCACGTTGTATTGCTGTGGCGATTATTCCGCGGGCAGCATCAGCATGTTGGAACAAATAAGTGAAACCGTCTCTCATTTCAATTACGCCTTCGACAAAACTTGCTTGCACTTTCTCGTGATCTTGCGGACCGATTTCTTTACGCCTGAGACGTAGCGTGAGTGCGGCCGCGATGAAGTATCCGCACGCGGCGATGAGGATCAGTGAGGCATCCGAATGGTTGGCATTGTGGAGAGAATCAAGGATCTTTCGTAGTGCTAAACCAATTCCTCCGCCAACAACCACCAAGAGTGATCCACCGGTAACCGCCAAAGCATTTGCAGCGATGAGCGACTTTGAATCAATAACAAGAGGTAAGCCAGCAGATAAGCCCGCCAGAATCAATCGGTTAATACCGAACGCAGCCAAAACCGCGATGGTGAGTTCGACTCCAGTTCTTCCGTGAAAGACGAGGAATGCGATTACAAGTAGATCAAGGGCTCGCAGCAGGTTTGATGCAAACAATGCGCGTTGCCGAGAAATGCGATCGAGGACGGTTCCCACAAAAGGGCCGATGAGTGAATACGGCAGGAGCACGACTGCGAATGCCAAGGCCGCTCCAAGAGCACTGGCTTGACGCTCGGGGGAGAAAAGGACAAAAGATGCTAGGGCACTTTGGAATATGCCGTCTACGGCCTGGCCAGTCCAACGCAACGCGAAAACCCTGGAGAGCCTGGGATGGCGAACTAGTCCCAGAAAACTCAAAGGTTGCATATTGCAAGACTAGTTTCTTTAACTTCAATAGTCTCGTTACTCTTATCGCTATGAATTCGCAGAGGGCATATGTTGATTACACGTTAGATAAACGTGCAACATTGATGGCGCTCTATCGTGGAAAAGTTGATGCATGCGATGCCGATCCCTATTTGTTGAAGGCCGCGAAATTTCATGGGTCCCCCGCCGACCGAGCCTGTCCTGTGTGCAAGAAGAAATCGTTGGTCGAACTCCAATACACCTTTGGGGACCAACTGGGGCAGTACTCAGGGCGGATCAAGTCTCAGCAGGAATTGCTCGAAATGGAGAAGGAATTCGGTGAGTTCCGGGTCTATGTGGTCGAGGTTTGCCGAGAATGCTCTTGGAACCACCTGTGCGCCTCGTATGTCCTGGGCGATGGCGTGACAAGAAAGGCCCCGAGACGGCAACGGACTTTAGAAGATGAAGATTGGGTAAAGCGGTAACCTTCACGCGTGATACGCAAAATTCTCATACGGTCGGCAATTTTCGTGGCTGGCCTCGGCTTCATCGCCGTCGGTGGCCTCTTTATATACGCGTATTTCACAGTGAGCATTCCAAACCCGAAGGCCTACGTAAACAGCCAATCGACGATCATCGAATACTCCAACGGCGTGGAGATCGGTCGTCTCGGCTCTCAGAACCGCACAAGTGTTCCCTTGGCGAACATTCCACTCAATGTGCGAAGGGCAGTGCTAGCTGCCGAAGACCGAAACTTCTACTCAGAGCATGCCTTCAGCATCACCGGCATCGGTCGAGCCATTCTCAACAACTTGCGTGGCGGCGCACTGCAAGGTGGGTCAACGATTACTCAGCAATATGCCAAGACAGCATTTCTCACTCCGGATCGGAAGATCCAACGAAAGATCAAAGAATTAGTCATTGCCATCAAACTTGAGCAGCAGCTTTCCAAAGATCAGATCTTGGAGAACTACCTCAACACAATTTATTTTGGTCGCGGCTCCTATGGTGTTGAGACCGCATCCCAGCAGTATTTCAACCGCGATGTAAACCAACTCTCACTCGCGCAGGCAGCGGTCATCGCAAGCATTCTGCGATCGCCGGGCTACTACGATCCTTCGTACTCGGCGGCGAATGAGAAACGATTACGAGCCCGCTTTGCATATGTCATCCAAGGAATGGTTGCATCGAAGTGGATTACTCCTGAGCAGGCTGCCAAGGTCAAATTCCCGACTGTGAGTCCACGAGTGACCTCGGGTTCTTTGTCAGGACCAAAGGGATACATCATCGCGCGCGCTCAGTTGGAACTGAATGCCCTCGGCTTCTCTGACGAGCAACTCTTAGTTGGTGGATTGGTTATTAAGACCACGCTTGACCAGAAGGCACAACAATCCGCTGTCGATGCAGTTAACAAGCAGACGCCAAAGAAGGTCCCCAGCAATTTACACGTTGGGTTGGTTGCGATTCGACCTGGTACTGGTGAAATTGTTGCGATGTACGGCGGCAAAGACTATGTGGTGCGCCAACTCAGCGATGCGACTCAGTCAATTGCACTTGCAGGTTCCACGTTCAAACCTTTTGCGCTTATTGCGGCCCTTGAAAAGGGAATCCCGCTTTCTTCAAGATGGGACGGAAGTTCCCCGCAAGTCTTCGATGACGCCGGCAAACCGTATCCAGTATCGAACTATGGAAACGAGCAATTCCCTAATGTCACTCTGCTTCGGGCGACCGCGCACTCTGTGAATACCGTCTTTGTGCCGCTAGGTATCAATGTTGGACCGAATGCTGTTGTTGATGCAGCTCGGCGGGCGGGCATCCCACAAAGCGTTGCGATGATGCCTACTCCTTCGGTAGTGCTTGGAGTCGCCAGTCCGCATGTCATCGACGTTGCAGCTGCTTTTGCAACATTTGCCGCGCAGGGTATCTACGCAAAACCTTTCTTGGTAAGCCAGGTCCTGGGGTCGAATAAGGGAATCCTTTATCAGGCAAAACCCCAAGGACAAGAAGTATTTTCCAAAGATGTAATGGCAGATCTGACTTATGCACTTGGTGAAGTAGTGAGAAGCGGAACTGCAAGTTACGGAACTGCCGGCTTGGGTCGTCCGGCTGCCGGCAAGACCGGTACTAGCGAGCAGAACGCTTCGGCGTGGTTTAGTGGGTACACCCCGCAACTAGCTGCGTCGGTCGCGTTCTTCCGAGATAACGCCTCACAATCTCTCAATGGAATCGGTGGATTGAACTCGGTAACTGGCGGTACTTTTCCAGCCAAGGTCTGGACCGCATTCATGAAGGGCGCGCTGGCGGGTCAGCCACGAATGAACTTCCCGCCTCCGGTGCACATTGGCGGAAGAGCCTCTATACCAATGTCTCCCTCTCTCATGACGCCAACACCGGTTCCAGTACCCACGACGCCAATTCCAACAACAACTGACATCCCAACGGCTACGGCAACTCCTTAAGTCATATCCGTGCACAAGTTGATGCGAGAAAACACCGCCGCCAAAACGCTACTGCTGCTTGCGGTTCTTGTAAGCCTTCTCTCGTTTGCGAAGTTCGACCATTGCCGTAATTCGAATTGGGCGGCTCCAGATTCCTATGTGCATGCTTGTTATTCCGATATCCCAATTCTCTACAGCGCTCGATCTCTCGATAAGCATCAATGGTCTTATCAAGGCGGAAATAACGCAGTTGAATACCCCGTCGTGATGGGCGCGGTTATGTGGGCAACTTCATGGCTGGTACCCAATGATTCACATTCGTTAAGAAGTTATTTCGATTTCAATGCAATTCTCATCGCACTTCTTTTCATCTTTGCGGTTTTTATAGTGTGGAAGATTCGACCCGAGTACGCGTATCTCTCCGCACTTTCGCCAGGTGTCATCGCCGCGCTCTACATCAATTGGGATCTATGGGGCATAGTCACGATGTTGTTGGCGATTTATTATTTTGATAGAAGGAAGTTAGGACTTAGTGCGTCGCTGCTAGCTCTCTCGGTTGCCACAAAATTCTTTCCGGTCTTTCTTCTCATTCCCATTGTTTTTATCCTGTGGCGCAGAACCGACGTCCGAACTATTGTGAAATATCTCTTCACGGTGGCAACGGTCTGGCTGGCGATCAACCTTCCCGTGATGCTTACGACCCCCCAAGGGTGGTGGCATTTCTATAAATTGAACCTGGACCGCGGGTCGGATTGGGGCTCCCTCTGGTACGCCATCTCCCTTCTCGGCCTGCACATCAGGTTTTTGAATTACCTCACCATCTTGACCCTGCTGGTTGTTCTGGTCGCCATGGTGGTCTTCCTCTTGGAGATAGAGCCGATCCCGACCCTTGCCGACATGGGTTTCATCATCATGGCGGCCACCCTGTGCATAGGAAAGGTCTATTCGCCGCAATATGTGCTCTGGCTGGTCCCCTTGGCCGTCATCGCCCTTAAGGAGAAGGGTCATCTGCTGGCCTTCTGGATCTGGCAGGCCGCGGAGGTGATCTACCACCTGGCCATCTGGCAGCACTTGGCCCTGATCGCGGGCTCCCATTTTGGCCTACCTGAGTTCGGATACGCCCTGGCCAGCCTCCTCCGGATTGCCAGTGCGGCCTACTTCATCGTGGTTCTGGTGAAATATTGGCGGAAACGGTCCCAGGCTCGGATTCCGCTGGGCTACCGGGCGGATTTTCTATCCGAGACCGCTTCAAGTTACCCTTAGCCTCCCCCGCCATCAGGTGTGGGGAAGTAACCCTCCTGTCACGGAGATACCGTGGCCGCTTTAGTCCAGAGGAGGTCGGGTTAACGCATGCGTCACTATGAATTAATGGTCATTCTTGATCCAGAACTAGAAGAACGCACAGTCACTCCAAGCCTTGAGACATATCTCAAAATCATCAAAGAGAGTGGTGGCCGCGTCGACAAGCTCGATGTTTGGGGCAAGCGCCGCATGTCTTTCGAGATTTCGAAGAAGTCTGAAGGCATCTACGCAGTAGTGGATATGCACTGTGAGCCAGCTGCGATCAAAGAGTTGGATCGTCAGCTCAATTTGAACGAAGCTGTTCTGCGCACAAAAGTTATACGTCCCGAATAATCTTGCGATTATTTAGCGAATAATTTTACAAGTCCGCAAAACACTTAAGAGAAGAGACGAAAAATGGCTGCAGGAGATACAAACATCACCTTGATCGGCAACCTTGTCGATGATCCAGAACTTCGCTTCACCCCATCGGGTGCAGCGGTCGCGAAATTCCGTGTTGCCTCCACCCCTCGTTATCTAGATAAGAATACGAACGAGTGGAAAGACGGAGACAGCCTCTTCCTCCAGTGCCAAATTTGGCGGCAAGCAGCAGAGAACGTTGCTGAGTCACTAACCAAGGGAATGCGCGTCATTCTCTCTGGTCGTTTGAAGCAACGCTCGTATGAAACTAAAGAGGGCGAAAAGCGCACAGTCTTCGAAGTAGAAGTTGACGAAGTAGGACCATCATTGCGAAATGCGACAGCGAAGGTCACAAAGACCACTCGCCAAGCAGGTGCAAGCGGCGGATTCTCTGCTCCGGCAGCTGATACTTACAGCGATGACCCATGGGCTGCTGCATCGTCTTCACCCGCCGGCGGCGGATGGGCAACCACCACCAACGACGAACCACCGTTTTAATCCACCATCCATCCATTCCTGCGTTAGCAGGGCACCCGTAAAGGAGCACCACAATGGGAGCACGTAATAACAGAGCGCTCAAGGAGCCGAAGAATAAATCTGCCAAGGCTGCAGCGCTCAACAAGAAGTTTAAGAAGAAGCCATGCAACTTCTGCCGCGACAAAGTTAGCTATATCGATTACAAAGATATTGCCACTCTTCGCAAGTACATTTCCGATCGCGGCAAGATCCGCGCTCGTCGTGTCACAGGAGCTTGCACCCAACACCAGCGCTCGATTGCAACTGCTGTCAAGAACAGCCGCGAAGTTGCACTCCTGCCATACACCTCGACAGCGCGATAAGGGGATAACAGACAAATGAAACTTATCCTCACACGTGAAGTCACAGGCCTTGGCCAAGCTGGCGATGTCGTAACCGTCAAAGACGGATTTGCACGCAATTTCCTACTTCCTCGTGGCAATGCAATTGCCTGGTCACTTGGTGGAGAAAAGCAGATCGAAGGCATTCGCCGAGCTCGCGCATCGCGCGAAGTTCGCGACATCGATCATGCACGAGAAATCAAGGCAACACTTGAGGCCGCAACTGTGACCGTCGCGGTCAAGGTTGGTGCATCAGGTCGTCTCTTTGGGTCCGTCACCGATAAAGACGTGGCCGCCGCCATCAAGGCCGCGACTGGGTTGGATATCGATCGACATAACCTCAAGTTGGCCGGTCACATCAAGAAGACCGGTACCCACGCAGTGAAGGTTTCATTGGCACACCAAGTTGTCGCCAATGTTTCTATCTCGGTCGTAGCTGCTGCATAAAGATATAGATGTAGGACGGGTCTGCTGATTACAGCAGGCCCGTTTTATTTTTGCGCGACCTGCGTCAGCATCTTCTGGAAATAATCGCTAGTGAATTCCGATTGGGCAAGTTCGTACTTCTCCATTCCCCACGACCAGAAATCGAAATCTAAGTCGGAGACGGAACTCTGAATCGAAGCCCAGAGTGTCCAGCCATACTTGCCTAGCAGTGCCTGCAGCCATGCCCGCGCCACTTTCTCTGGTCGATGCGTTCCGTAGTAGGCGTCGACGAGCTCTTCCAATTTCTCAAGTTCCAAGAAGGATTCGGCCCAGATATTGCCGAGTTCGAAGCAGGCGTCGTTGTTGCCCGAGTATTCGTAGTCGATGATCCAGATCTTCTCTCCGTCATCGATGAAATTTCCCGGCAGGAGATCGTTATTGCAGGGCACTGTTCCCTCATCAAGGACTTTCATCGCCATCTGCATCTGATCAATGTGATCGGCGTATTTCAAGTAGTTGTCCGGAAGGCGGAATTTTCGTTCCTGCACAATGTTCAAATAGGTTTTCTGGATATCGAACATATTGAAATCTCGGACGAAAGGTTTGGCTGAATGCAAGGTGCGGCAACTCTTTGCGATACGGGGAAGATTCGCTGAGACGTCTGCGGCCGAGAATGTGCGTCCGTTGAGATAGCCAATTACCAGAACTCCCTGACCTGCCAGGTAGCAATGCACTGGCGGCGCAATTCCGATTTCCGCGGCCAACAGAGAGTTTCGGTATTCGGCTTCTCGATCAATGGAAAGCAGAGAAGAACTGTTACTGGATATGCGCGCGACATATTTCGCATCATCACATTGGACGAGGAGGTTTCGGTTAGTCAGTCCACCCGAAAGTTCGGTTACCGCTTTGCGATTGTGTAAGCAGGGGACTTGATTGAGGAGCGACCCGTAAGTCTCTTCGAGTGAAGTAGTGGAGTCGATCACGCCGTCAGGATACATTTGCGTCCATGACTAAGTCAGCAATTCCCGAAAGAGCAAAGATTGTCATTATCGGTGGCGGGGTCGGCGGAACCTCAGTTGCCTATCACCTTGCCGAATTGGGTGAGAAAGATGTCATTCTTCTAGACCGCAGTGATCTGACCAGCGGTTCGACTTTTCATTCGGCCGGACTAGTCGGTCAATTGCGCGCCGATCCGACTCTGACCAAAATGAACATGCATTCAGTGGATCTCTATCGAAAACTCGAAGCAACAGATACGCCACCTAGTTGGAAGGAGTGCGGCAGCATCAAACTGGCTTCCACGCCTGAGCGGATGGAGGAAATTCGCCGACAAATCGGGTGGGCTCGCACATTCGGGCTTGATCTCAAGGAGATCTCGCCGAAAGAAGCCCAAGATCTCTTCCCCCTGATGGATCTGGATGGGGTGGTGGGAGCCTGTTATATGGCCTCGGATGGACAGGTCGACCCTTCTCAATTGGCACAGGCTCTGGCATCGGGCGCCCGACGCGGCGGAGTGCAAATCTTCACCCACACGCGAGTTTTAGGTATTCGAACCAAGGGCGGGCGCGTAACACACGTCGACACCGATAAGGGAACGATCGAGTGCGAGATCGTGGTTAATTGCGGTGGAATGTTTGCCGCCGAACTCGGGCGAATGGTTGATGTACGAATTCCCATCGTCCCAATGAGCCATCAGTATCTGATCACAGAGAATTTCCTCCCTGCTGGTGCACCGTATCTTCCATCTTTGCGTGATCCGGACTTGCTCATTTATTTCCGACAGGAAGTGAGTGGATTGCTCATGGGTGGCTACGAACGCAACTCAAAGGCATGGACTGCCGATTATTCTCATGTAGATGATATTCCGGCCGACTTCAACGGAAGATTGCTTCCGGAGGAGTGGGATCGTTTCGAGGAGATTGCCGAGAACTCGCAGAAACGTGTTCCGAAAATGGGTGAAGTAGGCGTTAAAAACTTCATCAACGGTCCAGAAGGCTTTACTCCTGATAATGAATTCTGCCTCGGCGAGACATCCGTGGGCGGTTTCTATGTCGCGGCGGGATTCTGTGCACACGGAATTGCCGGAGCCGGCGGAATTGGGAAAGTTGTTGCCGAATGGATAGTCGCCGGTGAGCCGACAATGGATCTCTGGCACATGGATATCCGCCGTTTCGGGGAAGCATATAAATCGCCGAAATTCACTCTCGAGCGCGTGACGGAAAATTACGAAGAGTATTACGACATTCACTATCCGGGGGAAGAACGCAAAAGCGCACGCCCACTGAAGAAATCTCCCGTGTATGAATGGCACCAGGATCACAGTGCAGTATTCGGAGAAAAGGCAAGTTGGGAGCGCGTCAACTATTACGCCGACAATGTCAGCAATGATGAGTTGCGTCCGTACGGATGGGCTGGCAAGCATTGGTCAAGCGCCGTCAGAACCGAGCATCTGGCGACCCGCGAAAGTGCGGGACTTTTTGATGAGTCAAGTTTTGCAAAGATAAGCGTCAAGGGCGAAAAAGCGGCGTCTTTCCTTAACTTTGTGTGCGCAAATGACGTTGTCAAGGGCGTCGGCCGCACCGTTTATACCCAGGCCCTCAATTCGCGCGGTGGAATTGAATCCGATTACACCGTAACGCAGGTATCCGATCAGGAGTTCATGATCGTGACCGGCACAGCTTTCTTGGGACACGACATGGGTTGGCTGGAGAAGATTCGCAGAGAGCACGATTTCGATGTCACTATTACAGATATTACGTCGACGTTGGCGTGCTTTGGAATCTGGGGCCCGCGCGCCCGCGATATTTTGCAGAGTGTGACTTCCTACGATCTGAGTCATGCCAATTTCCCGTTCATGCACTCGCGCGACATAACCATCGCAGATACGCACGTGCGCGCAACCAGGATCACATATGTCGGCGAGCTTGGATGGGAGCTTTACGTTCCAGTTGCACACGGCCAAGCGGTATGGCAAGCGTTGATCGACAACGGCGCGAATTTCGGCATGACGGTGTGCGGATATCGTGCCATTGAGTCACTTCGTCTGGAAAAGGGATACAGAGCGTGGGGAGTTGAAATCTCTACTGAGACAAACCCATGTGAAGCCGGACTTGAGTTCGCGGTTGCTTACAAGAAAGAATCTTTTATTGGGAAGGATGCATTGCTTAAAGCAAAGGAAAACCAGAAGCGGAAATTAGTTCCAATTCTTTTCGATGACATCAGGCAGGTGCCGTTGGGCAACGAACCGATCCGGGTAGGAAATTCGATCGTTGGTCGAGTTAAGAGCGGTGGGCAGGGGTATTCACTTAATAAGGCGATCGCCTATGCCTATCTCCCGCTTGACCATGCATCGGCCGGCACCCATGTCGATGTGGAATTCTTTGGTGATTGGAAAGGTGGGGTTGTCGCAACCGAACCTCTTTTTGATCCGACGAATTCGAAGATTCGTTCGTGAATATCAAAATATGAGATGTTGAAAAAAATCTTTCTCCACACCCTTACGGTGAGAAGAGCAGGCCCTGACCTGCGTTCTTACATTCTCTGGGTGGAAACGCGGGAAGTTATCAACACCCCGTGAACAGGCTCTACACAGGAAAAGCAGGGTTATTCCTTCCTTCTCCACAGGCCCATCCACAGGGTCCAGTGACACCCCCTCCCTTTGTCCCTACGGTTGCGCCACGCACCGCATGTCAGCGGTGACTGGAATGGTGGGTGTGTGAGCATTACAGAACTTCCCCATCGCAACCGGGCTGAGTCCGAGTTCGAACGGACACCTCCGCAAGATTTGATCGCCGAACAGAGCGTTCTCGGCGGAATGCTATTGAGCAAAGATGCCATAGCTGATGTGGTCGAGATTCTGCGCGACCGCGATTTCTATCGCCCGGCTCACGAGACCATTTACGACGCAATATTGGATTTGTATGGACGTGGCGAACCGGCTGATGCCGTCACAGTGTCGGCCGAACTCACCAAGCGCGGTGAAATCGCACGCGCTGGTGGCGCCCCCTATCTGCACACACTTATCTCGTCAGTTCCAACTGCGGCCAATGCGGGTTACTACGCGAAAATTGTTCGCGAACGCGCGATCATGCGACGCCTCATCGAGGCCGGTACAAAGATTGTTCAATTGGGTTATAGCGCCGAAGGTGATGTCGATGATTCAGTAGATCAGGCGCAAGCAGAGGTCTACTCGGTAACAGAGCGACGGGCCAACGAGGATTACGTGCAACTCAGTACCTTACTTCCGCAGGCGCTTGACGAGATCGAAGCAATTTCAAAGGGCGTTGGCGCCGAAGGTGTTAAGACTGGTTTTAAGGATCTCGACACACTTACCAACGGACTTCACCCCGGAAACATGATCGTTCTTGCGGCGCGTCCTGCAGTTGGTAAATCAACTCTAGGTTTGGATATTGCGCGATATGCCTCCATTCACGGGGGAGATACATCGGTGATTTTCTCTCTTGAAATGAGCCGATCTGAAATCACGATGCGTATGTTGTCAGCCGAGGCCCGTGTCGGACTCAACAACATTCGCGCTGGAAATCTCAGCGATGAAGAATGGTCCCGACTTGCCCGCCGCATGGGTGAAATTTCAGCGGCACCGCTCTTCATCGACGACTCGCCAAACCTTTCACTCATGGAAATCCGAGCCAAAGCGCGTCGCCTTAAGCAGAGGCATGATTTGAAGCTGATAGTCATTGATTATTTGCAGTTGATGACAAGTGGCAAGAAGGTTGAAAGTCGCCAGCAAGAGGTATCTGAATTTTCACGCCAACTAAAATTGCTGGCGAAAGAACTCGATGTTCCAGTGATCGCAATTTCTCAGTTGAACCGCTCGCCGGAGCAACGCTCGGATAAGAAGCCGATGCTCTCGGACCTTCGTGAATCCGGCTCTATCGAGCAGGATGCCGACGTTGTAATCCTGCTTCATCGAGATGATCTCTATGACAGTCAGAACCGATCTGGCGAAGCCGATCTCATTATCGCCAAACACCGAAATGGTCCGACTAGGACAATCACCGTCTCGGCTCAACTTCATTTTGCGCGCTTCGTCGATATGCCGCAGAGTTCGGCGCCATCGGACTACACCCAACAGCGCGGTGACAACTCCTAACGCGCCTGCCGCCGGACACGATCGGCCAGAATAATTCCGGCAATAACCACCGCTCCACCAAGAAGTTGAACCGGAGTGAGAATCTCACCCAGCCACCACCACGCGAATACGCCGGCGACAACTGGTTCAAGCATCCCGATGACGCTGCTTGTGGAGGCAGAGAGATGCCGTAAGCCGCTCAGTAGGAGAACGTAGGGCAGGATGGTGCCCATCACGATGATCCAGAGAATTAGTACCCAACCCGGAAGCGTGTAGTGCTGGAAGATTCCTTGCAGATTTAATTTCTGCGTGAATATATGAGTCGGGAAACTCCAAAGCGGGATAGTTATGGCCCACACCAGAGAGGCGAAGCCAAGACCCCAGACAGTCAACGTATCCGTGGACCTGTGCGCAATAAGTTTCTCACCTAAAAGGAAATAAGCCGCAAGAGCGAAGGCATCGACGAAAGCGGCGATCATGCCAATGCCATTGAGTGTAAGTCCCCGCCACACTTGCCCGACAAGCAAGAGCCCGAGGAATCCAAGTCCGAGGGAGATCCACATCATCGATGGAACATGCATTTTGCGAATGAAACGGATGTAGATAACGATCCAGATAGGGGCTGTGAATTCGATAATGAGCGCGATGCTAATTGGCATTCTTGCAATGGCTATGAAGTAACCCACTTGCACTGCGGCAAAACCGATCACTCCATAGGCGGCGAGCCACGGGAGTTCAGCTCGTGTTGTTCGGAGTGACTCGCGACTTCTCAGAAGCACATAGAGAAGGAGAATGAAGAAAGCACCAGTGCATCGGACTTGCGTAAGTCGCCAGGCAGAGAGTCCACCAGTCAGCACTAATTTTGAGACAACGCCGTTGAACGCAAAAGCCACGGCGCCAAAAACCAAGAAGGCTTCAGCGCGAAGTGATTTGAGCACTCCGAAAGAGTACTTTAAAAAGCAGACTCAGAAATATTCATTATGGAATTATCGGTTGCTTCGACCACTGCGCGATCTGCCGAAATGTGAGGCAATGAGTTAAGAACGAAGAACTTGGCAGCGGCAATTTTGCCTTCATAGAAATCGGCATCTTTGCCGGCTGTTGGCAATTTCTCCGCTGCGATATCGGCTTGCCTCAGCAGCAACCACGCGGTGATGGTGTCGCCGACGGCCATCAGACACCGCGTTGCATTAAGGCCAACCTTGTAGATCTCATTGGGGTCGGCTTGCGATTGCATTGCATGACCAACGAGGACTCCAATGATCGCATTGAGATCTTCGAGGGCCTTCTGCAGGGCCACCTTCTGTTCTGCATGAGTGCCACCAGACTTGGCGAATGCCCCGATCTCCTTGCTTAAGAGTCCGATCGCTCGGCCCCGATCTTTGATGATTTTGCGGAAGAAGAAGTCCAGTCCTTGGATCGCGGTAGTTCCTTCGTAAAGGGTGTCGATTTTTGCATCGCGGACGTATTGCTCAATCGGCCAGTCTTGCGTGAAACCGGAGCCGCCGAAGGTTTGCAGCGATTCGGTGCCAAGAAGTGTCCAAGATTTCTCACTTCCATACCCTTTTATGACAGGAAGAAGGAGGTCGGCGAGCGCATCCAAATCTTCTTGTTTTTGCTTATCGACACCCTCCGCGCGCGCCATCGCGACCTCATCCTGAATGGATGCGGCATACAGAACCAGTGCTCGCATTCCTTCGGCGTAGGCCTTTTGCGTCATCAATGAACGTCGGACATCGGGATGGTGGATGATCGTGACGCGTGGGCTTGTCTTGTCGTTCATCACTTTCATGTCACCGCCTTGGATACGCGTCTTGGCGTAGGCGAGGGCTTGCTGGTATCCCGCCGAAAGAGTCGCGATCGCCTTGGTGCCAACCATCATTCGGGCAAACTCAATGATCTTGAACATCTGGGCGATGCCTTCATGAACTTCGCCAAGTAGGTAGCCGACGGCTGGTTCATTCTCGCCGAGGTTCATCTCGCACGTTGAGGAGACATTAAGACCCATCTTGTGTTCGACCTTGGTGACGTAGACGCCGTTCCGCTTTCCAAGCGCACCGGTTTCGAAATCAAACATGAACTTGGGGATGAGGAACAAGCTAAGGCCCTTGGTGCCGCCACCGCCACCTTCGCGTCGTGCCAGAACGAAGTGAACGATGTTCTCATTGAGGTCGCTATCTCCGGAAGTGATGAACCGCTTTGTTCCGGTGATATGCCAGGTGCCATCTGCCTGTTGCACAGCCTTGGAGCGACCTGCTCCGACGTCGCTACCGGCATCTGGCTCGGTGAGCATCATGCTCGCTCCCCAGTGGCGTTCGACCATCAGTTTGGCAATCTTCTTCTGTTCCTCGGTGCCGAGGTAGTAGGCCACTTGCGCGAAGGCATATCCGGAGGCGTAAATATGGATGGAAGGATTTGAGCCAAGCACCATTTCGGCTATCGCCCACCGCAGGGAGGCGGGGATTTTCGTCCCACCAAGTTCGGGCGGTGTATCAATGCGCCACCACTCACCATCAATGTACGACTTGTAGGATTTCTTAAAAGACTCAGGCAGTTTCGCATCCCCTGTGGCAGGGTTGAAATCGACTCCGCGCCGATCACCTTCGACGAAGGAGGCCGCCAAGTCGTTCTCCGCTAGGCGCTTGATCTCCTCAAGCATGCCCATTGCGGTTTCGCGATCCAGGTCCTTATAGATGGACTTGCCCAAGATCTCACCTCGCCCGAGCAGGTCAAAAAGGCAGAACTCGATATCGCGCAGGTTGGCGGCGTAGTGACCCATTAGGAAATCCCCCCGTGTACATCTGGTTAGAGCCCAAGGATGCTACTGGCGAGTAACTTATGCAACCCCACGCGCCGTCGAAAAATCTGACCAGGCAAAACTGTGGAAATGTCCCCCGAATGACCTCTGTCGGTGGTATGCGAGCGTCAACATACTGAGCAACGTGAGACGAACTTCCCTGTCGGCTTTGCCTACCCCAAAAAAGGCCAGACGTCTGTCTTGGGGTGGTCTCTCATGTCGATAACGGAAATCTCGCCCTCATTTGAAATTTTGCCCCCGGAGAAAGTCGCCGCCGAAGAACCGGTCAATCCACCAGCCCTAGTTCTGGTCAAGGATTCGGCTGCGCTTACCGAGCTGGAATACGCCAAAACCTTAGCCGCCATGGCAGGGATCGCCTTCGTTGAATTAATCGACTACCCGATAGATCGCACCGCAATATCACTTGTCTCTGCTGCGATTTGTCGCAGACATGAAGTTCTCCCACTAAGAGTTCACAACGGCCGCCTCGTACTTGCGATGGCGGATCCAGGAAATGTCATTGCTATCGACGATGTTCGCGCGGCCGCGCGAATTCAAGTTGAAGCAGTAGGGGTTACGCGAAGTGACCTTCTGAGTTCAATTGATCGATATCTTCGCGCCGACGATGAGCTCAACGACCTCACGTCGGCAATCGTCGAATCCAATGCGCCAGCCGATAACACCGATTACGGCATTATGGAATCTCCCGAAGGAGATGCGCCGATAGTTCGTTTTGTGAATTTGTTGGTGAGCCAAGCGATTCAGGACCATGCATCCGATATTCACATTGAACCGGCCGAGCATGATGTGCGCGTTCGATACCGCATCGACGGTGTACTACATGAAATGCAGAATGCCCCTAAGAGCATTCAGAACGGTGTGATCTCACGTTTGAAGATTATGAGCGACATCGATATCGCAGAGAGGCGCAAACCCCAAGACGGACGAATGTCTGTACGTCACGGTGGCCGCAAGATTGATTTGCGCGTTGCAACTTTGCCTACGGTCTGGGGCGAGAAAATTGTCATGCGTATTCTTGACAACCCCAACTCAAGTCTTGATGTGCGCGACCTTGCACTCCTTGATCGCAACTTCAAAGCGTACGAAACTTCGTACACAAAGCCGTACGGAATGATTCTTGTAACAGGTCCGACTGGTTCCGGAAAATCGACCACTCTGTACACGACGCTCAGTGCAGTGGCAAAACCAGAAATCAATGTAATTACCGTTGAAGATCCGGTCGAATATCGAATGGATGGCATCAATCAGGTTCAGGTGAATCCGAAGGCTGGTTTGACCTTCGCGAGTGCACTGCGTTCGATTCTCCGAAGCGACCCGGATGTTGTGCTCATCGGTGAGATTCGTGACCACGAGACTGCACAGATAGCAGTTGAAGCCTCCTTAACCGGTCACTTGGTTCTTTCCACCCTACATACCAATGACGCACCTAGCGCGATAACAAGGCTTACAGAGATGGATATTGAGCCCTTCCTGGTCGGGTCTGCCTTGGATTGTGTTGTCGCACAGCGCCTTGCCCGCCGGCTGTGCGAGCATTGCAAGTTGCCTGTAATTCATCAACCGCAGTACCTCATGGATCTGCGCTTTGGATTCAACCCGGATGTCGCACCACCAACCATTTATCAGCCAGTGGGTTGCACAAGCTGCTCGAATACGGGCTATCGCGGTCGAATCGCAATTCACGAAGTCATGACTGTGACAGAAGAGATTGAGCGCATGGCAGTTGCGCGTTCCTCAAGCGCCGAAATTGGCCGCCTAGCTCGCGAACAAGGAATGCTCACCTTGCGTGAAGACGGATGGGCGAAGGTGCAGCTAGGTCTTACTTCGGTTGAAGAAATCTTGAGAGTGGTCGCCTAATGCAGATCGTCGGTCAACCTGACCCTGAACTTATCGCTGCACTCGAGGAAGTAGTTGCGCAAGGTGCGTCGGATCTGCATATGACGGTTAACGCGCCGCCGATGCTTCGAGTCAATGGCAGCCTCCAACCATCTGGAAGCACTCAGCCTTGGTCGCGCGAGAAAGTAATCGCTGCACTCTTTAGCATTCTGTCGCCTTCCCAGAAAGAGACTTTCGAGAGGGAACTTGAACTCGATTTTGCCTACACGATTTCAAGTGATGCCCGCTTCCGTGTGAATATGTATCAACAGCGCGGTTCGATGGGAGGTGCTTTCCGAATCATCCCAACTGAGTTGAAACAATTGAAGGCGCTCGGCGTTCCCGAAACTGTTGGCAACTTTGCGCAGTTGGCACGCGGTCTTGTGCTTGTGACGGGTCCAACCGGTTCTGGTAAGTCAACGACATTGGCGGCCCTCATTGATCTTGTAAACAGCACCCGCGCCGATCACATCGTGACTGTCGAGGATCCCATCGAATTCCTGCACCAACATAAAAAGTCGATCGTCAACCAACGTGAAGTGGGCGCCGATACGCACAGTTTTGCGGCGGCTCTTAAACATGTCCTGCGCCAGGACCCGGATGTCATTCTGATCGGCGAACTTCGCGACCTGGAGACGATTTCGGTCGCTCTCACGGCGGCTGAGACAGGGCACTTGGTTTTTGCAACACTTCACACACAGGATGCACCTCAGACAATTGACCGTGTTATCGATGTTTTTCCCCCTCACCAGCAAGGGCAGGTCAGGGCACAGTTGGCCGCCACTTTGCAGGGTGTCATCTGTCAGTCTCTGGTGAAGCGGGCCGATGGCAAGGGCCGCGCGGTCGCTACGGAAGTGCTCGTCACCACGTCGGCAATTTCGAATCTCATACGCGAGGGCAAGACATATCAGATTGTCTCGATGATGCAGGCCGGTCGCGCACAGGGCATGCACACCATGGACCAACATCTGGCAGAACTCGTAAAGGCGGGCACCGTCACGTACGAAGCCGCCATTGAGAAAGCGCACGATCTTGATGGCCTTGATCGATTACTGCAAGGTTTTGATTCGAAATCCAACGCCGCTCGAATGTCCAGTGGTGTTATTGATTTCGGTGACTCATTCTCCAAGGCGGCTCGTTGATGGCTACCGCACAGGCATTTGTTTATTCGGGACGCAACAACGCGGGCAAATTGATTAAGGGCTCGCTAGAGGCGCCGAGTGAAGTTGCAGTTGCATCAAGGTTGGTCTCGATGGGATTGTCGCCTGTCTCCATTGCTCGCGCATCAGAACAGACCGGACTCAAGAAAGAGATTTCGATCCCGGGGTTCAAGAAGAAGATCAAGTTAAAGGAACTGGCGGTCATGAGCCGGCAGATGGCGACCATGATCGGGGCCGGGCTTTCTCTCCTTCGCTCTTTGAACATATTGGCCGAGCAGACCGAGAACAGTTCTTTGGCGAAGATTCTCGGTCAAGTGCGCGATGATGTTGAGACAGGAGTTTCGACGTCGGATGCTTTTGCCAAGCACTCAGAAGTTTTCCCTCCGCTGATGATTAGCATGATCCGAGCAGGTGAAGCGGGGGGATTCCTAGAAGGCGCACTCGACTCAATTGCTGTGAACTTTGAGAAGGAAGTGAAACTCAAAGGCAAGATCAAATCCGCCTTGACCTATCCGGTCATAGTTCTGGTGATGTCGCTTGTTTCTGTTGTCGCGATGCTCGTCTTCATTGTCCCTGTCTTCCAGAAAATGTTCACGAGTTTGGGCGGCAAGCTCCCCTTACCGACCATGATGCTTGTATACCTGTCCCAGGCCATGGTCTGGATAGGCCCGCTAATGATATTGATTTTCATTGCTTTTTCGATCTGGTGGCCGAAAAACAAGAACACCGAACGCGTTCGCAAGCGCCTAGATCCTTTGAAGTTGAAGTTGCCGGTATTCGGCATTCTCATGAAGAAGATTGCTGTGGCCCGCTTCTCTCGAAACTTCTCCGACATGATCCGCGCCGGTGTACCGATACTTCGTGCGCTTCAGATTGTGGGTGAGACCTCGGGTAACTGGGTGATACAACGTTCGTTGGAGGAGGTGGCCGATTCTGTTCGGCAGGGTCACTCTCTGGCAGGTCCTCTCTCGGATCATCCCGTATTTCCTCCGATGGTCACGCAGATGATCGCGGTAGGTGAAGACGCTGGTTCACTCGAAGTGATGCTGAATAAGATTGCGGACTTCTATGACCAAGAAGTTGAGGCCGCTACTGAGCAGTTAACTGCAATGATCGAACCGTTGATGGTGGCTTTCCTAGGTGTTGTAATCGGTGGAATGGTTGTTGCCCTCTACTTGCCGATCTTCAATATCTCGAAACTTATTCACTAGCTGTCATCTCTAAAGAGGGGACAGAATTTTCCTTGTCGACAAAAATACATACTGCTAACTTTTCGTGCGTAAGGCTCTCCGTGCTTAACTGAATCGAAAAGGATGATCTCATGATTTCTCGCATCGCTGGCGTGATGAATGCTCGCCGCTCTTCCCTGCAGGAGAAAGAAAAGGGTTTCACCCTTATCGAGCTCCTCGTCGTAATTGTCATCATCGGTATTCTTGCCGCTATTGCAATTCCGGTTTACATGGGTGTTCAGGACAACGCCAAGAACTCCGCAGTACAGTCCGACCTCACAAACGCCAAGACTGCTGTTATCGCTTACCTGACCGACAAGAACACCTTGCCAGGTGTATCCCCTGATACAACAGGTCTTACCGTAACCGCCCTCGGCACCTACGGCTTCACACAGAGTTCCAACACCACATCCATTGCTTACAGTCCAAGTGCCCCTACAACGGCCTCTGGTCCTTTCTGCCTAGTCGGAACGGGCGTGACCAGCAAGCAGTACTGGGTAACTGACTCATCTGGTGTGACTTCTACGAAACCAAGCACCTGCTAATTACTAGCCAGGCAGCAAGAAGTTAAGCCATATGGGTGGGACGCGGAATCGCTTCCCACCCATATGGCTTCTATCCCCACTTAGCAAGAGGATGAAAAATGGAGATCTTTCGACTGAAGAATGATTCTTCCTCCCGCGTAGTTTCGCTCGAGGAGGGATTTGGCGTAGTCGAAGTCGTTATCTCCATGTTCCTGCTCTCTCTTCTCTCCGTTTCGTTCATCCCTCTTCTCGTTAATTCAATTAAAAGCACTGGTAAGAACACCACGATCGCCACGGCTACGCAGATAGTCAACCAAGAGATTGAGGGCGCGCGAGCTGTGCGGTCTCCCACTTCTACAATGCCGAGCTGTCTTGATGTAACGAATTTTCTCAATGTGACAATTGCGACCGTCACCGACCCGCGCGGCGTGACACTCCTTCCAAAGTGGGATCCGACAACTTGTCCAACTAACTTTCCAGGAGTAGTTCGTGCGCGAGTCTCTGTGACAAGATCGGGCTCCTCCACAGTCGTTGCTCAAGCAGTCACCCTCATTTACGTGGCATCGGCAACGTGATGATTACGAATTCGACTCGCCCTCGCGAAGATGGGTTCACTCTGGTGGAACTCATGATCTCAACGGGATTGACCATCATCGTGCTGGTAATAACTGGCGGCATTTTGATCAGTGCATTGAGAACGCAAGAGATTGCTCGCACAGTCACTAATGCTGCTAACACGGCACAACAGATCGTCCACTCGGTGCAGGCAGGCGTTAAGAACGCATCTGCGATAACCGTGACGAGCAATACGACAACCGGCACGCAACTTCTTCTCGTGCGGACTGTCAGCTCGGATCCGAACTCCACGGCGCCCTCGTGCCAGGCGTGGTACTACACCCCCGCAAACGGCGGCGCTGTGTATACGACCAAAACCACCCCCGCCGCAGCCATTACATTGCCTTCTGGTGGACCGCAGGGAGTCTGGACAATTCTAGGAACCGGCGTAAGCCCGGCGGATCCAACTACCGGCAAGGTATTCAATGCTCCGAATGGGGGCCGAGTTGAACTCAAATTCGATGTGGCCGCAGGCTCACACCCATATGTGCTGATCAACACGATGACATACAACTCTCAATCCACGTCAGTGAGTTCACCATGTTTCTAAGAAAAGATGAAAAGGGAAGTGCCATTCTCGGTGTACTTGGCGTGATGGCAGTAACCATCGTTATTGCGGTAACGACCACGACTGCTTCATTGCATGCAGTGGGCGTCACCTCATCAACTCGTGCCAGCGTGGAGGCGGAAGCAGCGGCTGAGGCAGGGATCGACTACGCCGCCTCGCAATTGGCAACCTCTGTCTGCCAGGCAACGTATGCAAGTACAAGCGCACCAATTTTCTCTGTCGTGGTCTCTTACTCCAATCTCGCAACTTCTCCTGGGACCACCGATACATCATGGGTGAGCGGATGTCCGACATCCACAAGTGCACAGCGGCTGAAGCTGGTTTCCACGGGAACCGCAAGCATGAAGGGAGTCGCTGGTAATACCACCGGCAATGTTCGAAAAGTTGAGGCGATATACCCCTACACGCCGTCCCCTCCGGCTTACACGATTTCACCGTCGGGTCCGGCAACGTATTCTTTCTCGCAACAAGATCCGACGATTAATAATTTGACAATTACTCAGGCAGGTACTGTCCGACCAACAGTGGTTTACCTTTCCGGCAGTGCCACCTGTACATCGGGATCGCAAATAACTGGCGATGTGATTCTGGGAAGTGGTGGACTCACAATTACGAGTGGCTGCACGATCAATGGCGATCTTTCTACGGCGGGAGTTGTCAGCATCCAATCCGGCGTTGTTACAGGTAATGTCAACGCGGCCGGCGTGCAAAGCGGTGTATCGGTCACGACATCGCCATCGTCAGAAATCGACGGGAATATTTACGCAGCCGGGCCTGTCACAATTGACGGCAAGGTCGGGGGAAACGTCGTGGCTGGCCCCACCACCGGTGCGTCGAGTTTCACCAGTCATTCCTCAGTAGGAGGTTCGGTGGTCTCCGCCGGAACGGTTTCGGCGAGCACGGGATCGGTGAAAGGAACTATTACCCAGAACAAGACTGGGATAGTCACCCCGGTGGTGCCATTTGCGCCCCAGTGGGTTGATTACGCCTACAGTCCCAGCGACTGGGTAGCCTCAAACGGCAGCCCTTACGCAGTACAGACCATGTCCTCCTGTACATCAAGCGTTTTATCGAATGCGCTTGCGACTCTTGCCGCCTCAACAGTGCCAATGATTTTGGATACCCGAGTCTGCGGAACCGTAACCAATTTCGCCGGTCATAACATGACGTTGACTAGTGATTCGGTAATCATCGCCAACGGTTTCAATTTCAGCTCCAACAACATTCAAGCCTCGAGTTCGCCAGATAAGAGACTGTGGATCATCATCCCTGACACGGTTGCCGATCGCCAACCGACATGTCCAACTGGAAGCACAGCAAGCATTGGAAACAACGTGCAGATTGGCCCACATGTTGCAGGCATGATCTATTCGCCGTGCGCGATCAGCAACGGCGGAGACACATGGACGGGGCAGATGTACTCATCCTCGATTGGCACCAGTTCGAGCTTCGTTCTCAATTTTCTTCAAATTGGCCTTCCCACAGTAAACCTCAGCACCGGGCAGTATCTTGCGCCGACGGGAACTGGTGTACTGGGGGATCGCACCTCCATTAGAGACTTGGTGTCGAACTAATATGGCAGTCATCATCGGGATCTTCGGCGCACTCGTTGGATCTTTCCTCAATGTCGTCATATATCGGATCCCATTAAGGCGCTCAATCGTCTCGCCACCCAGCGCATGCACGGGATGCGGAATGAGGATCAAGGGATACGACAACATTCCCGTGTTTTCATGGTTGATCCTGCGCGGCAAGTGTCGCGCGTGCGGTGCGCCAATCTCGATGCGTTATCCGATCGTCGAACTATCCACCGGGATTTTCTTTGGTGTTGTTGCCTGGAAATTCCATGCCAGCGCACTCTCTCTACTGGTGGCCTTCCTGTATCTGGCAGCCGTCAGCATTGTTCTCGCACTTATCGATTTGGATACCCACACACTTCCCAATCGAGTCGTCATTCCAAGCTATGTGGTTGGCATCGTGTTGCTTGGTTTGACTGGAGTATTAAACGGTAACCATGATGCGATCCTCCGAGGACTGCTCGGCATGGTCGCGCTGGGTCTTTTCTACTTTGGAATGGCGCTCATATACCCAGGAGGAATGGGTATGGGAGATGTGAAATTTGCCGGTGTTTTAGGGCTTTTTCTGGGGTATCTCGGATGGGGAGTCCTCCTCGTGGGCGCCTTTTCCGCCTTCGTGCTCGGAGGATTCTTCGCGCTCGCCTTGATGATATTCCGAAGGGCTGGTCGGAAGAGCGGCATTCCATTTGGACCATGGATGCTTACAGGTGCGTGGGTAGGTGTTTTCTTCAGCACGGCAATCGTTCAGCAGTACCTATCTCTATTTGGTCTTAGCAATCGCATTTAGCAAACCGACGCAAGGAAGGATCATAAAGTGGCAACTAGTGTTGTTGGGTTGGATATAGGTAGTACCGGGGTGCGCGGAGTTGAGTTGAGCGCCAACGGCAAAACCAAACCAACCCTCATTCGGTCCTATGAGATTCCACTACCTCCTGGAGCAGTCGTGCGTGGTGAAGTCCTTGATCAGGAGGCTGTTGGTGCAGCCCTTAAGCGCCTCTGGTCGCAAGGCGGATTCAAGAGCAAGAAGGTCGTGCTTGGGACAGGAAATCAGGGTGTCATAGTTCGTGACTTGAGTGTCCCTAAGATGTCGATGAAGCACATTCGCGAGTCTCTGCCATTCCATGTACAAGGTACGTTGCAGATGCAGTTGAATGATTCCATTCTGGATTTCTATCCGACTTCCGAAGGCGAAGGGGAGCAGGGACCTGTAATTAATGGTCTTCTTGTGGCCGCGGAAAAGAAAGAAATCATTGGAAACGTCAACGCAGTGGAGAAGGCGGGTTTGACTCCAGTGGAGGTAGATCTCATTCCCTTCGCGTTGAATCGACTTCTTGTCAGCCGGCCACGAATCATGGGAACCGTCGCGCTGATAGATATCGGCGGCACCACTACTAGCATCATTATCTCTAGCGATGGCGTCCCATGGTTTGTCAGGATCATCCCGACAGGCGGTGATGACTTGACGCAGGCACTTATTGAAGGGCTTGGCATCAATGCACCGTCGGCTGAAGAATTGAAATTGTCTCTCCGGCTTGGTGACCAAGAAGTTGAAGAGGAAGACTCAACGACAGTGCGTTGCAAGTGTGCAAAGTGTGTGGCTGAAGCCCCTCTTGTCTATGACACTCGATCAATGGAAATACTTAATACGGTCAGCCACGAACTACTGGGAAGTTTGCGCAGTACTGTGAATTACTTCAATAACACCCGCCCGCAGGACCCGGTGAGTCAGATTCTTTTGACCGGCGGAGGGTCCCTGCTCTCTGGGATATCCGCAGCCCTATCTGAGATTACGCACGTTCCCGTGGAAATCGCCGATCCTTTCTCCGCCATCGCCTTGCCGCGCAAGAAGAATGCCAAGAAGGTGCACTTGGACGGCTCAATCGCGGTCGCACTTGGACTTGCACTTAGGAGTACAACGTGAGCCGTCCGTCCAAGAGCCAGAATGTTGTCATTGGCGGCGAGTCGAAAGTAGATCTCCTACCTCAAGAACTCAGGGTTAAGCGCAAGGGCAAAGTCTTGCGTCGCAGATTGGGTTTTCTCGTAATCCTGGTTGCCGTTCTGGTTACAGGCGCCAGTGCGCTGGTGCGGGCTCAAGCCTCGCAAGCCAAAGTGGATCTCTCGATCGAACAGAGCAATGCGCAGTCCATTCTTCTTCAGCAACGCAAATATGGTGAGGTCAAGAAGATCCAGACTCAGGCGGAGACGATCCAAGCGGCCCAGCAAGTTGGCACATCTACCGAGATCAATTGGAAGAACTATTTGATTTCGGTTCAATCGACACTGCCGCCTAATGTTTCACTCGACTCAGTGAACATTGACTCGGCAACCCCATTTGCTACATACGCCCAGGCCAGTGCCCCGCTGCAAGGCGAGCGGATCGCC
Organism: Candidatus Nanopelagicaceae bacterium; assembly: GCA_036504835.1. Lineage (GTDB taxonomy): Bacteria > Actinomycetota > Actinomycetes > Nanopelagicales > Nanopelagicaceae > QYPT01. Next base: position 7,353 of record DASXUM010000127.1, on the reverse strand, counting down.
ACATTGAGCTTCACAGCAATTAGTTCCACGTTGCCGCAAGTTCCTCAATGGCTGGTCGCACTCGCGACCCTTCCGGGCTACTCAGATGCGAATCCGGGTTCGGTCAATCGGACCGAGACCGGCAGCTACTCGGTGAACATCACCATGCATATTAATCAGGCCGCTTTTACAAATCGATTTGCATCGGCGGTGAAGTGACTATGAGTAAAAATCGGATGTGGGTTATTGGCTCGGTCTTAGCTATCGTGGCAGTGGTTGCGGCTGGATGGTTCATTGGAATTTCTCCTCAATTGGCTGCTGCTTCATCAGCGAACAGTCAACGCACTAGCGTTATGGCAGCCAATGCCCGCAATGAGATTCTTCTCGCCAAGCTCAAACGCGATTACCAGAACATAGACGCGCTGAAAAACCAAGTTTCGACGCTGCAGGAGTCCGTTCCCACAAGTGCGGATATCTCATCCTTTGTCACCGAACTAAATACGTTGGCCAATGCGCGCAAGGTCACCCTTAAGTCAATAACGGTCAGCGATGCCAAACCGTATACCCCGGCCACTCAGCTAGCGAATAAAAGCGGAACCGCCGCTTCGCAAACAAACCCGAAAATAACTTCAAAAAACTTTGTCATCATCCCCGTGCAGATAGGCGTGACTGGGGACTATGGAAAGGTCTTGGATTTCGTCAACGACGTCCAACAAGGTCGCAGGTTGTTTCTAGTCTCCGCACTTTCCAGCATGGGATCAACCAATGCGAAAGGTGTTAAAGGAAGTCCAACAATTACGGGAGGAGCGCAGAGGGTCGATTCTTCGATCACAGGATTCATCTACGTACTTCTGAATTAAGAAGCGAAGTCAGGGTTAGGGAAGGAGACCCTCGCTGCGTGCTGCGTGGTAAAGATCCATGCGGGTACGTGCATCGAGTCCAGTGGCATCGTATTTTGCGCGAACTCGGTCGAGGTACTCCTTCACGGTAGAAGGCGCCAACCCCATACGTCGGGCAACGGTCTCCAACTTCAAACCCGATGCATACAGCACTAAGGCTTTGCGTTCTTGGTTGGAGAGATTAACTCGTCCAGTTTTGATCGATGCGATGGCTCCGGCAACCTCAGGTGACATCCAGTCACCACCCAGCATCACTGCATCAATTGCTTCTTTGAATTGCGCGTCGTTGGCACGTTTGGACATGTAGCCATGGGCTCCAGAGATCATGACCGATTGGATTGTCTCGGCTTGACCAAGCGCGGAGACGACAAGAATGCGAGCGCCTTTGGCGGCGATAATGGCCACCACTTCAGCGGCAGAGCGATTGTCTCCTAGGTCCAGATCGACGATAGCCACGGTGTCTGGATCGCAGAATTCTGCGGCGGCAATAACATCTTTGCCTTCGTAGGTTATTTGTTGATCTGGGTACAGCCCGCGGATCTGCGCAACGAGAGCAGAGAGGAGCAGTGGATGATCTTCCAAAACAACAAATGACACTCTGGTGCTCCTTTCGTGGACCTAGCCTATCAACGAAGTCGATAACCTAAACTCTCTCCATGATGACGCCACACAGGGCAATCGCGCAATGAATCTCATCAAGTTTGTCCATCCCGCCAGGATCAAGCCGACGTGGGCGGCACAACTGGATCAGGTCAAACTGGCGCTGGCACGAGCCACATTCACCTTGTGTTGGATGCCATCAATCGCCCTCTCGATCATTAACTGGTCACATGGAAAGGGCGATCTGCCGTACCTCCTCTTCCTTTCGCTGCTTCTCTGGTATCTCTTTGAATACGCTGTCCCTCGAAAACAGGGCAACGTAATCTCGATTCTTCTCGCAATCGCGATTCTGTACGTGCCTTCCCTCGCATCTAACTCGCATCCGCAGATTTGGTACGCGGTGAACTTATCCGGCGTCGCAACGGTTGTTCTGGCCGCCCTCTACTCACCGTGGCCGCGCTCGCTCTTCTTTATGGGAATCGCTGCGGTGATCGAGCACTTCGTGATCCTCTCCGAAACCAGTGGGCTCTATAACACTGGGGCTTACTGGCTCAATGGTTGGGTTACTCCGCTATGGATCTTCCTACTTGGTGCCTTTGTTGGGTTTGCCTTTCATGGGCTGGAAGAGACCTTTGCCCAGGAAGATCGCATTGCCGAGTCAATGGAGACTCTCAAAGCCAGGGATGCCATCATGCGTGCCTTGGCCGAGGAGCATTCATCGCAACGACGACGCCTCCACGAGACAGTGCTAAATACTTTGGCGACGCTTGTGCGGAAGAACACCGGCGAGACTGAGACTTTGTTGAACCGACTTCGAAGTGAGATCGCGGAGGCACGTTTCTACCAAGGTCTAGTCGCGCCGACTTCGATGTCGGGGATTATCGAATCAGTTGTGCCGACACTTGCACCAGGTGACCCGTCGGTGAAAGTCATCGAAGGTGAAGATGTTCTCCTTCCGCAGAAGATTGCCCGCGACGTACGAGATGCGATGGCGGAGTTGATCCTTAACGCAGTTCGCCACTCGGGCGGGAGCAAGGTGGAGATCTCCTGGGTGAGAAAGCAGAAGAGTCTGACCATTAAAGTTAAAGACGATGGCGTCGGCTTGTCACAGAAATCCAGCAAGGGTTTGGGGCTTGGGCAGATACTGCCGGAGATTCTTGCTGATCGACACGCGAAGATGAACATTGCCACTGGTGAGGGAACGGGAACGGAAATCGAACTGACAATTCCACTCGATGAAGAAATCGATAGACCTGCCGTTTCGCATACTCCGCCCCACTCCCTCTTTGAGATGTTTGACTCAGTGGGTCGCATTCTTCTCGCGGCGCCAGCTCTGGCTGTTGCTGGGCTCAGCTGGTGGCTTATCGGCCCTTACACGCCTAAACCCCTTCTCATGGGCTTGCTGGCAATTCATGTTGTCTCGGTATTGATCGCGTCCACCAATCCACGACGTAGGGGTGGATGGCTATTGATTGTCGTAGGACTCTTTGCAGGTCTTGCGGTGGTTCTGGTTATTTCCAACAACGTGAATGCCTGCCAAAATATCGGGCAACTTCGCTGGGCAGCGAACTTCCTCTGCAGCAGCACGAGCATTGGCGCCGTCTTCTATGTTCCACGCCGATTGCGTTTGGTCTTCATTGCGTTGACCATTGCCTCCCTTTACGCCATGGGCTTGTTGCTGCCGAGCCAATGCGCAGGCGCACTTCTAACTCCGGCGAGCGCACTGCTCGGATTCTTCCTCGTACTAATTACTCTGTGGCGACAGAGCAACCGTTGGCGTGCCAGTCTGCGTGTAAGCAAGGCGCGCAGCGCCGAACTCACTCGGCGTCGCATTGAGAGAAAAATTGACGCCGACCGAGCCGAACAATGGTTCTCGGCCATGGATTACCTAGACCGTTTTGCCAAATCCGCAACCAGCGGCCATTTGATTGAAAGTGAATTGCAGAGACAGGCTCACATAGAGGAAGCGCGCCTACGCGCTCGCATTCAGTTAGACCCGTTTGTGACCGGAGGCTTCGCTCAACTTGCGTTAGATCTGGTCAACGTGGCGGCGAAAAAGAATTGGACACCGACGATTGCGGTGGTTGAGGCGGTGACAGATTCCGATCCAGTTTCCCCTGAAGTCCATCGCGCCATGTGCGAAGCTTTCGAGGGTATTGAGACTGGGATGTGCCAGATAACCCTTTACCTTGATGAGGGAGAGGAGTGTTTGACGGTGGTCTCATCCTGTCTAGAACTCCAAAAGGCGGCAGTAGCCATCGGAAGCGGACTAAGGGGCGGCTTCGGCGTTGAGAAGCGGACGCGGGCGGTCTTCGACTCAGTCAACGGAGAGCACTGGCTGGAGATTAGACGGGCTATTTGATCGGTGGCTCTTGTAACCGGGCTGTAGAGGAGATACGGTTCCACTGTAGAAGATATGAAGTAGTCCTTCTGAATCTATAAAGGAGCCCGATGTGGCGCAAGCCCCTGATACTTCCCAGCGTGGAGCCGTTCGGATCTCGAACGTCTCCAAGAGTTTCGAAGACTCGGTTGCGGTCGCTTCGTTGAATTTGCAGGTCCGCCCGGGAGAGTTCCTCTCTCTTCTTGGTCCGAGCGGCTGCGGCAAGACCACCACGTTACGGATGCTCTCGGGATTCGAGCAGCCTGATTCTGGTGAGATCTTCATTTCCGGACAATCCGTTGCCGGCCTGCCACCTCATAAACGTGATGTCAACACAGTCTTTCAAGCCTATGCGCTCTTTCCTCATATGAGCGTTGCCGAGAATGTTGCATATGGCTTGATGCAGAAGAAGAGTAGTCGTAGCGAAATCAATCGCCGCGTATCAGAGGCTCTCGAAATGGTGCGCATGAGTGCGCTTGCTAATCGGATGCCCAAACAACTGTCAGGTGGACAGCAGCAACGAGTTGCGTTGGCTCGTGCTCTAGTAAATAAGCCGAGCGTACTTCTTTTGGATGAACCCCTTGGCGCCCTCGACAGGAAATTACGCGAAGAGATGCAAATTGAATTGAAGTTACTTCAAACGCAACTCGGTATCACGTTCATTTTTGTCACCCATGATCAAGAAGAAGCACTCTCGATGAGTGATCGCGTGGCGGTAATGCATGAAGGAACAATCGAGCAACTTGATGATCCAAACACAATATACGAAGAGCCGGCAACTGCATTTGTTGCGGGATTCATCGGCCAGCAGAATTTCTTTGAAGGCATAGCGCGAGATGGATTTGTCGAAAACGCATTGGTCAGACTGAAATCCACGCGCACGTCGGTTTCGAAGTTCAATGTGGGCGGAAAAGTGTTGGCATCAGTACGACCTGAGGCTCTCTCACTTTCGACTGCAACCCAACCTGCAACGGCAAACACTCTGACTGGCCTGCTCGTCAGCATTGCTCATCTCGGGGATTCAATTCAATTTATCGTGACAATTCCTGGTCGACGCGAGCTAATTGCTCGGTATCCGCGCGCTACTGCCCCCCATCTAGATGTTGGAGCCACGGTCACTTGCTCTTGGTCTGAAAAGGACGTGCACGTATTTCCAACATCCACTAACGGAGGGCAAAGCACATGACAGATGATCCACAAATCACGCACATATTGGCTAGTGAATCGTTCACTCGACATCTGAGTCGCCGGGCTGTTCTAATGGGCTCGGCAGCCGCGGCTGTCTCCGGCGGACTCCTGCTTGCTGGATGCAGTACGAAGAGCAAGACTCCTGCCGGCGCGCCGAAACCCACGGCCATTGAGAGCAAATTGAATATGTACAACTGGGCTCAATATGACGATCCCAATCTTCCAAAAGCGTTTACCACTGCCTTTGGACCGACTGTGCAGATCGATGTTTACAGTTCCAATGAAGAGATGATCGCGAAACTCTCAGCAGCAAAAGGCACTAGCGGATATGACTTGGTAATTCCGACAGGAACTTATATTCCTCAAATGGTGGCAAACAACCTTCTTCAGAAGCTGGACAAATCTTTGCTGCCAAATCTCGTACATGTTGATCCGGCGCTACTGGGTCGGTCGTGGGATCCCACCAACGACTACAGCGTTTGCAAGGATTGGGGATCAACGGGATACATGTACGACACCCAGGTGATTAAGCGCCCGATGAAAAGTTGGCAAGACTTCATCGACGCGGCTAAGAATGAGGCAAGCGGGAAAACGTCTGTATTGGCGTCTCCCACCGAACTCTCGGGGATCTATTTCTGGGCAAATGGAATCAAGTGGACCACTGAATCCAAGGCAGATCTCGACGCGGCCGAAGCCTTCTGTGTAAATGAACTTGCTCCGCATATCAAGGCTTTTGATTCATATCCGGGAATCAAACTTGCACAAGGTGGATACGCACTCTCTGAACTCTGGAATGGAGACGCTCGCCAGGGTCTGCTAGCAAGCAAGAATCCTGATCGGTACCGCTGGGTTCTCCCATCACCGCGAAGCGAGCTCTGGATGGACAACTGGGCAATAGTCGCGGGCGCCAAGCATCCTGTGGCAGCACATGCATGGATCAACTACATCCTTGATCCTAAAAATGCTTTCACTGACATGCAGTACACCGGTTACAACACTGGAAGCATCGAGAGCGAGGCAAAAGCGAAGGCGGCAGGGCTAAAGTACTTGGACTTGATCTTCTTCACGCCCGCTCAACTTGCCACTTTGGATACCGGAGAAATCAACACGGCCGAACAGCGTTTGATCGACATCTTCGACAAGACTAAAGCTAAGGCCGGATGAGATCTCTAAAAGAAAGGTTGCCCAGATCCACGCTCGCACTGCCGGCGTGGTTCTGGTTCACCTTCTTTTTTGCAATTCCGGTGCTATGGATCCTTTTCTATAGCTTCGGGTACAAGCCTGATCTATTCAGGTCCATTGCGACGGATCACTTGAACCTGCACCAGTACTCGCTTGCCGCCAGCAATTCGTTCTTTCAAACGTTTAAGAGCACTTTGCGCATCTCCTTGATTGGCACGACCCTCTGTCTACTTATTGCCTTCCCCTTCGCCTACTGGATTGGGGTCAAAATGCCGCCTTCGCGAAGACCGCTCATCTTGGCCTTTGTGTTAGTTCCGTTCTGGACAAATTTCCTCGTCAGGACAATTGGATGGCGCATTTTGCTGGCTCCCTCAGGAATATTGGCGGGTGCGATGCACAGCATTGGCCTACATCCGGGACCCCTGCAGTTGTTGGATACGCGGGGTGCTGTCCAACTGGGAGTCGTGTACAACTACTTACCCTTGATGATTCTGCCTTTGTACGTTGCCCTGGATAGATTGGATCCCTCCTTGCGAGAGGCAAGCAAGGATCTCGGGGCCGGAAGGTTCAAGACTTTCTTTCAAGTGACAGTGCCACTCGTCATGCCCGGAATCGTTGCCGGCGTTTTGCTAGTTTTCATTCCCCTCACTGGGGACTTCATTACAGCCACAGTGCTCGGAGGAGCCAAAGGGAACATGGCGGGTCAGATGGTCTACGACCAGTTCCTGATTGCCCAGAATTGGGCACTGGGATCAGCAATGGCCGTTGAATTGATTTTGATGATCATTGCGACCACCGCACTTTTCGGCATCCTTGGTCTGGTTATACGAAAGTACGTTCGTTCGCGACGCCGTGTTGTATTGGCGGTGACGTGATGAAAGATTGGACTAGACCACTTTTTGGCACCTGGGCGGTGATCGTCTACCTCTTTCTTTTTGCGCCCATTCTTGCGATCGTCGCATTCTCATTTAATACCGGGCGAGCCCTGGAAGTATGGGATAAGGCCGGCACAGCCGCCTATTCCGCATTCATGCAAGACCATGTCGTGCACGATGCGATTAGAACATCTGTGATTGCGGCTGTCGGCTCGGCACTTATTGCAACCCTTCTAGGATCCCTTGCCGG
>DASXUM010000126.1:0-3659 GCA_036504835.1 Candidatus Nanopelagicaceae bacterium | reverse complement strand
TATGGCAAGGCGTGAATTCGTTGGGCAAACCAAGAAACGCCGATGACGAGGGTTCCCAGGATCATGCTCATCGTGACCAGTGTTTTTCGGGCATTCTGGGCTTCCGGGACTTTGAAGAGTGCGACGCCATCCGAGATGGCTTCGAGTCCGGTAAGTGAGGAACCGCCGTTTGCGAAAGCGCGCAGGAGGATGAAAATCGCGCTGAATGTGAGCAAGCCTTGTGCATGGCCCATCGGGAAAGTACCCACCACGTTGGTGCTGAGCACTGTGAGGTGGCCTGTTGCCGCCTTGATAAGTCCAGTTATGAACACGATGGCCATTCCGCCAATGAAGAGGTAAGTCGGCATCGCGAACGACTTTCCTGCCTCTTTAACTCCACGCAGGTTTCCGTACATGATGAGCAGGATGATGCCTACTGTCATGTAGATCTTGCCCGGGTGCATTGATGGGAATGTCGAGATGATCGCCGCGACACCAGCAGCAGACTGGATTGCAACGGTCACGATGTAGTCGAGCATCAAAGCTACCGCGGCGATAATCGACATGACTGGGCCGAAGTTGTCTTTGGTGACGATGTATGCGCCACCGGTCTTCGTGTAAACCTCTATGACGTTGCGATAACTCAATGTGATGATCGTCAAGATTGCAATGATGACAACGGTCATCGGCATCATCAACGCGAAAGAGGCAAGTCCAAAGGCCGGCAGAAGGGCGATGAGGATCTGCTCGCTGCCATACGCTGAAGAGGAGATGCAGTCGGAGGAGAGAATTCCTAGTGCGTATCTCTTTGCCAGCCTCTGATGTCCGAGGGTGTGCCGGTTGAGCGGATTCCCAAGAAGGGCCTTTTTGATCTTGTAGACGATCGGGTCCTTGAGGTGGGCATGCTCTTGCATGGCTACTGGCGCTGGCGCATTATCGGTCCAGGATTTGGGCACTATCTACTCCCTAGACACACATTGATAAGTGGTGCTGATCACCCCGCCATCCTAGATTGTCCGCCTTGGCTTTGCGCACGCCCTTGCCGATGGGAGCCACTCGGCTACCGGGAGGTAGGGGTAAATAGGTGCGGGTATGCTCAGAACATGCGTACACAGTTATATATCGATGGAAAATGGGTCGACGGCAACGGAACAATGCCGGTCTATGACCCCAGTGATGGATCCGTTATCGCCGAAGTTGCAACCGCTGGCGACGCCGAATGTGAAGCAGCACTAGACGCGGCACATCGCGCATTCCCTTCATGGGCCAAGACTGCCCCGCGCGTTCGTAGCGAAATGTTGCGCAAGGCATTTGAGATTATGACCGCAGAAAGCGATCAGATCGCGACAATGATTTCGCGCGAGAACGGCAAGGTCTTCGCCGATGCGAAAGGCGAAGTTGCCTATGCAGCTGAGTTCTTCCGTTGGTTTGCTGAAGAAGCAGTGCGCACTCCGGGCGACTTCCGCAAATCTCCAAGCGGAGATAAAAGAATTCTCGTTACCCATCAGCCCATCGGTGTCTCGCTTCTCATCACCCCCTGGAACTACCCAGCGGGCATGGCCACGCGCAAAATCGGTCCCGCCCTCGCTGCCGGCTGCACAGTTATTCTCAAGCCCGCGGGCGAGACTCCTTTAACCGCGATGTACATCGTGGATATTCTCGAGCGCGCTGGCGTACCTAAGGGCGTCGTCAATCTCATTTTGCCAAAACCCGTTGGAGAAACAATCAGCAAGATGCTCCATGATCCGCGGGTTAGAAATCTTTCCTTCACTGGTTCCACCGAAGTCGGTCGCGTACTTCTTCGCGAAGCGGCGGATCAAGTTGTTCGCTGCTCCATGGAACTCGGCGGCAACGCACCTGTTCTGGTTTTTGATGATGCAGATGTTACAAAAGCGATCGAGGGAATCATGGTTGCCAAGATGCGCAATGGTGGCGCTGCCTGCACGGCCGCAAACCGCATCTACGTTCAACGCGGTATCGCAGAGAAACTCACTGCGGCACTGACGAAGGCAATGGAAGCCCTTCACATGGGATCGCCTCTCGAAGCCGGTATGAATCTCGGCGCAAGCGTTTCTATTAAAGAACGCGACAAGATCGCCTCCCTTGTGGATATGGCGGTAAAACAAGGTGGATTGGTAATGACCGGCGGAAAAGTTCCCGATCGTGCCGGCGCTTTCTACCCTGCAACGGTGTTGACCGTGAAGAGCGACAACGAAATTCTGAAGAACGAGGTATTCGGTCCAGTTGCTCCCGTCGTGATCTTTGATACTGACGAAGAGGGAATTGCCCTTGCCAACAACACCGATTTCGGCCTTATCAGTTACGTCTTTTCGGGCGAACTCGGTCGAGCAATCCGCGTTGCTGAGGCAATGGAGTCCGGAATGGTCGCCATCAACCGCGGCGTTATTTCAGACCCCGCTGCTCCGTTCGGAGGAATGAAGCAGAGTGGTCTGGGTCGCGAAGGCGGCTTTGACGGCATTCACGAATTCCTCGAGACGAAGTACATCGGCGTCGAGATCTAAATTTCTCTAGCAAATCGCCGATCGGGAATGGTCCACATTAACGCGACGGCAATGTAGAGAAGGTAAGAGACAAGCGGTGCGACGAACGCGAAAATGATTGCGAGGATGTAAAGGGCCGGCGAAAGTTTTCCCTTGATATCTCGCCCAATGGCCCGTCGAAGTGCGCTGTCATGTCCGTGAGTTCGAATGATCGCGGTCTGAAGTAACCAGTACGCGATAGCGGCCATCAATAATGAGAGGCCATAGAGAGCGGCGGGTGCTTTGGCGCCTCCGCTTTCTCCGAGCCAAGCCGTGGTGAATGGAACCAGCGAGAGCCAGAAGAGCAGATGCGAATTGGCCCACATGGTCCAGCCGTTGGGAGCATGCATCGTCTTGAGCAGGTGGTGATGGTTGTTCCAGTAAATAATGAGGTAGATGAAACTCAAGAGGTAACTTAGAAAGACAGGTCGAAGTTGGACCAGGTCGGCAAATCTGTGTCCGACGGGCGGGTGAAGTCCCAAAACCATGATCGTGATGATGATGGCGAATACCGCGTCGCTGAAAGCTTCGAGTCGATTGGCCGAGTCGGCGCCTTCCTGGCGTGTCATCCCGAAACGCTAGCATTCGGGCTGAGTAGAAATGGCGGAGGATAGGGGATTTGAACCCCTGAAAGGTTGCCCTTTACACGCTTTCCAAGCGTGCGCACTCGGCCGCTATGCGAATCCTCCGTGGAGAACTCTAGCGGTGGTCTAACTATGATTAGCGCCAGATCCCTCGTGCGGCATTATCGGGCTGAACTCCCCCAGGGCTGGAAGGCAGCAAGGGTAGGCCCGCTCTAGTGGGTGCACGAGGGGTCCTTTTAGTAGGAAGGGGATAGCGGTGTCTTTAGCGCTCTATCGCAAGTACCGACCATCCCTGTTCGCCGATGTCATCGGCCAGGAGCATGTGACCATTCCGCTCTCTAATGCTCTCTCATCAGGGCGGACTCACCATGCCTATCTCTTCTCCGGTCCGCGTGGATGCGGCAAAACTTCCAGCGCTCGCATCATGGCGCGCAGCCTTAACTGCGAAAAGGGTCCAACTCCCAATCCATGTGGCGAGTGCCAATCATGCAAGGACTTGGTTGCCAACGGTCCCGGGTCATTAGATGTCATCGAACTTGATGCCGCGACTCATGGT
>DASXUM010000125.1:0-1514 GCA_036504835.1 Candidatus Nanopelagicaceae bacterium | reverse complement strand
CTGCGACTTGGCCGAATTCTTACGTCGGACTCGTCAAATTTACGCGCCATATGTTGGGGTTCTACTCAATCAGGCTCGACCAGAGCCCGGGAAAATCAGGCAGCGTCTTATTAGTGGTGGCGATATTTTCGACTTCGACGTCGGGCACGACCAGACCAATGACAGCGCCGGCGGTCGCAAGTCGATGATCGTCATATGTATGAAAGATACCGCCATGGAGCGGGGCGGGCGTGATGTGGATGGCGGTTTCTTCTTCTCGCACATCCCCACCCAGACTGTTGATCTCGCGCGTTAATGCGGCCAGTCGATCCGTCTCGTGGAGGCGCAGGTGGCCAATTCCGCGCAGCGAAGATGGAGAATCAGCCAGGGCGGCCAGGGCGGCAATTGATGGTGTGAGTTCTCCAACGTCGTGCAGGTCGATATCAATTCCGTGAATGGATCCAGTTCCCTTGATCGTCAATCCGTCATGGCCCATAGAGATATCCGCGCCCATGCGCGCCAGAATCTTCTTGAGTTGATCACCGGGTTGGGTGGTACTTGCGGGCCAGTCCGCGATGGTGATGCTGCCGCCACAGATCATCGCAATAGAAAGGAATGGCGCGGCGTTCGAGAGGTCGGGTTCGATCACCATGTCTTGGCCATGCAGGCGTGAGGAGTGCACTCGCCAAACATTGCGCTCGTGATCTATATCCAGTTTCGCTCCGAAGTCACGGAGCATTGCCACGGTCATTTCAATGTGCGGCATGGACGGAAGTGAGGCACCGATGTGACGCGCCGAAATTCCCTTGAGGGTTGCCGGACCGATCATCAAAAGTGCGGAGAGGAATTGGCTCGATGCCGATGCATCGATATCTATTTCGCCACCTCGTAATTCGCCTGTTCCATTGACGACCATGGGAAGCGAGTAGCGTCCCTCGTGCTCGATCTGCACCCCGAGTTCTTCGAGGGCGCGAATTACCGGGGCAAGCGGGCGCTCGTGTGAACGGGCATCGCCGTCGAAAGAGATAGACCCGTCTGCCAGTGCCGCAACTGGTGGAAGAAAGCGCATCACAGTTCCGGCGTTTCCAACATCTACCAGTGCCGGGCCAACCAATTCCTGGGGGGAGACACGCCACTGATGCTCGCCTTCTTCATATGCGTCGGCGATCACCGTCCCCATGGCGATAAGGCCGTTCTTCATGAGTGTGGTGTCTCGAGAGATTAGTGGCCGACGCAATATCGATGGTGATTCGGCAAGTGCGGCGAGAACAAGAGCTCGGTTAGTCACCGATTTGGAACCAGGGATTACGACGGTGGCATTGACGGGGTTGGTCCCCCTAAAGGGCGCGGGCCATAGTTTGCCCAGCGAAGGAGCCTCTGCGGGCTTGCTCTTTTCACTCACAGTATGAGCCTACCGTCGCCGTCGGCCTCCAGGAGACGAGGTGACCTTCTAGGCTAGGTACATGTGCGGCAGATTTGCGCAATCCAAAATGGAAGACGCCCTAGTTGAGGAATATGGAATCACTGGGGCCGTG
>DASXUM010000124.1:0-8354 GCA_036504835.1 Candidatus Nanopelagicaceae bacterium | reverse complement strand
CGCCGGGCAGAAGCGTCATTACCTGGGTAACAAAATTGATGATCTCAGGGATCCCGTTGATCATGTCGGACAATCGCCCATCGTGCATTACTTCAACGTTGAGGGTGGTGGTGATTCTCTGGCTGCCTGGAACAAACTCCGTCTCGATCCATGGTCCGAGCGGGCAGAAGGTGTCGAAGCCCTTCCCGCGCGTCCATTGCCCATCCCTCTTCTGAAGATCTCGCGGTGTCACATCGTTTCCGATGGTGTAGCCGAAGATCACATCATGAGCGCGCTCTTTCGGCACGTCCTTGCAGATGCGGCCAATGACTATTGCGAGCTCACCTTCGTAGTCCACTCGATCGCTGATTGCTGGCCACACAATTGTGTCTTCTGGTCCGATAACCGATGTGTTGGGTTTGAGGAAAATGATTGGCTCCTCAGGCACTTCCCCGCCCATCTCCTTGGCGTGATCGGCGTAATTCTTCCCGATGCAGACAACCTTGCTGCGCGGCAATACCGGCGCCAAAAGACGGACCTGGGAAAGCGGGACTACTTGTCCGGTGGGCTTAACTCCCGAGTACAGAGGATCCCCGGTTATGACTGCGATGGCATCCTCAGCAAGCACGCCAAAGAGCGGATCCTTGCCGAGGTCGAGTGAAGGGTCTGCCGCAGCAGGAGAGAATCGAACAATACGCATTGGGCAAGGGTATCGCGCCTTAGAGCGAGACTATTTCACCTGCCGAATTGATGCGCCAGATCAAGCATTTTGGGGCAAATCCCCGGGCAGGTGCGACATTTATCGGTCCATCTCCGAAAATCACGATAGCTTCAATCCCGGAAATCTGACTTGCCATCGCAACTGTGAATACCGCGGTCGCAGCATCAACGGTGAAGTCTGGAATCGAAATGTTTATTGCAACGTAAGTTCGCCCGGTTGAGTCTCGGAGTGCGGCTGCCTGCTCGGAGTTGGTTCGACGTTGCGTCGCACGCGCAAGGGTTTCGAGTTTGGCATCTTCTGGATTGGAGAAACTAGAGCTCGTCATGCTCGCCTTCTTCGGACGGCGTTTCCCGTTCCACTATTACGCTGCTAATTCGACGGCGGCGGCCGATTGGGCGCTCTGCCGTGATGTTCCATCCGTTAAGGACGATGGTGCTTCCCGGAATCGGAACGCGTCCCAATTTCTTGGCCATGAGTCCGCCGACGGTATCGACGTCGTGGTACTCGCTTTCAGCGATCGTGATATCCAATTCGCGGGCAAGGTCTTCGACATGGAGGCTGGCCTGTGCTCTGGCCTTATCTTCATTGAGCCAAGAGAACGCTTCTTCGCCGTCATCGTATTCATCTTCGATCTCGCCGACGATCTCTTCCAGAATATCTTCGATTGTGATGATTCCCGCCGTGCCGCCGTACTCATCAATCACGATGGCAAGGTGGATCTGGTCTCTCTGCATCTCCTTCAAGAGTTCGACCGCGGTCTTGCTCTCGGGGACAAAGGTGGCCGTGCGCATGTGCTGCTCGACCTTCTCGGTCTGCTCGGCCTCATGATGATCCAGCGCACGCTTGGCTAGATCCTTTACATAGGCAATGCCGATGATGTTGTCGACATCTTCGCCAACAACAGGAACGCGCGAGAACCCCGAGCGCAACGCAAGAGAGAGCGCCTGGCGCAACGTTTTATCCTTCTCGATCCAGACCATCTCAGTGCGAGGCACCATGAGCTCGCGCACCAGGGTGTCACCGAGTTCGAAAACCGAGTGGATCATCTCGTGTTCATCGGATTCAACCAAGCCACGCTCGTGTGCCTGATCAACTAAATCTCGAAGTTCAGCCTCGGTTGCAAAGGGACCTTGGCGAAAACCTTTACCAGGCGTGATCGCATTACCGATTGCAATAAGCAAGGTGGTGATGGGACCGAGGATAAACGCCAGTGCATAAGCGGCGACCGCACCGCTGCGCGCCCATACGTGCGGATTCTGCTTGCCAAGAGTGCGTGGGCCGACGCCGACGATGACGTACGAGAGTACGACCATGATGACGACTGTAAGGAACAACGCTTGGCCACCATCGAAGTCGCGGGACAAGATAACGGCAAGAAGGACTGTCGCTGTTAGTTCGCATGTCTTGCGCACCAGAAGAAGCACGTTGAGATAGCGGGCCGGATCCGAAGTGACTTTGCGGAGGACTCCGCCACCTGGTCGAGATTCGAGTTCCTCAATCTTGATACGTGAAATAGATGTCAATGCAGCCTCGCTACCGGCTAAGAATCCAGCGAAAGCAAGCAGGGCAATGATGGCAAGAATGAGGACGGGGGTCACTTGCTCCACCTCGAAACAATCGACTCCTGCAGATCAAACATCGCTTTTTCATCCTCTTTGTTGTCGTGGTCGTAACCCACGATATGGAGTAAACCGTGAACGGCCAAAATGGAAATCTCGTGCGTAAACGTGTGATTGGCTGATTCAGCCTGACGGATAGCCACTTGCGGGCACAAGACGATATCCCCCAGCATTCCCGCCTCCGACGAGTTCGGGCGGAGTTCGTCCATGGGGAAGGTTAGAACATCGGTAGATCCAGGCTCATCCATCCATTTGACGTGAAGATCTGTCATTTCGGTTTCGTCGACCAATAAAACATCCAGATCGCATTCCCGATTCAATCCCAACTCAGCCATGCCGAATTCAAGCAATGAGGCGAGATCCTCTTCGCTGTATGCAATACCTGAACGATTGGTGATATCTATCGCCATGATTTATGTGCCAGGACGCAATTGGCGAGGTGCCCGTTGCTCCTGTAATTGCGCCTCGCGTTCGGCGCTGTACTTGCCGTAAGCCTCGACAATCTCGCCGACCAGCGTATTTCGGACGACATCTTGCGAACTCAACTCGATGAATGCAATGTCATCGACATCGCTCAAGATGTCGCGGATGACCTTGAGGCCGGATTTCGCACCAGAAGGGAGGTCCATCTGCGTGACATCCCCCGTGATGACCATCCGAGATCCAAAACCGAGGCGAGTAAGGAACATCTTCATCTGCTCGGGCGAGGTGTTCTGTGCTTCATCCAAAATAATGAATGCGTCATTAAGCGTACGCCCGCGCATATAGGCAAGCGGTGCAACCTCAATTATTCCGGTCTGCATTAGGCGCGGAATCGAATCCTGATCGATCATGTCATGCAACGCATCAAAGAGCGGACGAAGATAAGGATCGATCTTCTCGGACAATGTGCCGGGCAGGAAACCTAGGTGCTCTCCCGCCTCAACTGCAGGGCGCGTGAGGATGATTCGGTTGACTTCACGCGATTGCAGCGCAGCCACTGCCTTTGCCATTGCAAGATAGGTCTTGCCGGTTCCGGCAGGACCAATGCCGAAAGTGATGGTGTGCTCGTCAATCGCATCGACGTAATGTTTCTGATTTGCCGTCTTGGGTCGGATGGATCGACCGCGGTTGCTGAGAATGTTGAGCGATAGGACTTCGGCAGGATGCTCTTGCGGAATGTTGCGCATCATGGAAATTGAGCGCACTACAAGTTCGCTGGTAAGAGTCTGTCCAGATCGAATGACTACAAGGAGTTCGTTGAGCAGCGCTTCAAGGCGCAATCCCTCTTCGGAATCCCCCTGGAAAGTGATTTCATTTCCGCGAACCGTGATGGTGAGGGTCGGGAAAGCAGCCTCGATAATCCGCAGGTGTGCGTCTGTTGCACCGAGTAGCGCAACCATGGGTATCGCACTAGGTACCGCAAAGAGAGTTCTTTCCATTGCAAATATTCTACGGGTTATCGACCTAACCGGGTGGCCACCCGAAAAAGCGACCTCCCAGCAGGTGCAAATGAGCGTGAAAAACGCTCTGTCCCACGGTTGCGCCGGTATTGAAGACTGTTCGATAACCGTCCAGACCCTCCGCCTTTGCAATCTCGTCTGCCGCGACAAAAAGGGCAGCCGTTATTACGGACGACATCTTTGCAAGGGCGGCGGCATTCTCTACATGGATGGTTGGAACGAGTATCACGTGAGTAGGTGCTTGTGGCGTGATGTCCCGAAAAGCTACGACGTTCTCATTGCGGTAGACAATAGTCGCCGGAATCTCACCTTCAATGATCTTGCAGAAGAGGCAATCTGGATTTAGCGACATTTTCTAATTCCTTTGTTACCAGAGTCCAAGTGCGACGCTGAGAGCAGATACGGCAGCGATACCCGCATGGGCAGATCGCAAGATGGTGCGCCCTAACTTCGCAGGTATGGCGCCCGCGTCTTCCATCTTCTCTAATTCAGATTCAGAGATGCCGCCTTCCGGTCCAACAACCAGTACGACAGAAGATAGGTGGTGGTTCTTGTTGACCAACTCCGAAAGTTTTCTCTCAGTGTGCGCTTCAAGTACGATCGATAGATCTGCGCTTCGCAAGATTGCCTGCAGTTGGTCGGTATCAACGGCGTCGGCGACTTCTGGAAGGTAGTAGCGACGGGATTGCTTGCCCGCCTCAATGACGGCAAGGCGAAGCTTTTCGACACCATCGGGAAGTTTCCCGATGGATCGCGACGCCTTCCAAGGAACGATGCGATCCACGCCAGCTTGCACCAACAATTCGATATTTTCGCGAGTCCTATCGCCTTTGGTAATTCCCTGCACGACCGTGATCGATACTTCACGCGGAGTCTGGAATCCGGATTCAAGAACTGCCAGGTCTACCGAACTCTTTTCCACTGCGATTACGCAGGCGCGCGACCATTTCCCTTTTCCATCAGAAAGGAGCAACTCCTCCCCTGGCACTGCACGCAGAACTCGCGCAATGTGGTGACCCACATGCCCGACGAGACGGCACTTCTCGTTGATCTCGGTCGGAAGCTCAGAAACATAAAAAAGAGGAAGCATCAGCGACCGAAGGCATCTCTGAATTTGCTGAAAAATCCTCCGTCTTGGCGTTGCATGTGAGATTCGCCCTCTTTCTCCCCGCGCAATTGCGAGAATTTCCGAAGCAATTCTTCCTGCTCCTTATTTAGTTTAGTGGGGGTATGCACCTCGACATGGACAATGAGGTCACCGCGTCCGCCACCTCGTAAATGTGTCACACCCTTGCCTTTGACCGGAATCGTTGCACCGCTCTGGATGCCAGGCTTGATAGTGACGGGAATCGGCCCATCCAAGGTCTCAACGGTAAGCGTGGTGCCAAGGGCGGCAGCTGCCATCGATATTCCAAGGGCAACATGCAAGGTATTTCCCTCTCGCACTAAATATTCATGCGGGGTCTGGACAATCTCGACGTACAGGTCACCCGCCGGACCGCCTCCGGGCCCAACCTCACCCCGTCCGCTGAGTTGTATCCGGTTTCCGGTTTCAACTCCCGCAGGAATCTTCACGGGAATCGTCTGACGCGATCGAACTCGACCATCGCCGGCGCATTCGCGACACGGATTTGTGATGACGCTTCCATACCCTTGGCAGTTGGCGCACGGACGGCTTGTCATCACCTGGCCGATAAATGAACGGGTGACATGTTGGGTCTCACCACGACCCTTGCAGATCTCGCACATGGTCGGGTGGCCACCCTCAGCGCATCCTGAACCTTCGCACTTGGGGCAGACCACTGCGCTTTCAACCGTGATCTCTCGCTCTGTGCCAAAGCACGCTTCATTGAGATCGACTTCAATACGAATCAATGCATCCTGTCCGGCACGTTTGCGCGAACGCGGGCCACGACTTCCACCACCGCCGAAGAAGGCATCCATGATGTCGCCGAATCCAAAGTTGGCGCCACCGAATCCGCCGAAGTTGTTGGCGCCACCGGCGTCGTAGTTGGCACGCTTCTGCGGATCGCTTAATACTTCATAGGCAGCGGTGATGTCCTTGAAGCGATCCTGAACTTCGGGGTCGGGATTTACGTCCGGGTGCAACTCTCGTACGAGTTTGCGGTAGGCACGCTTAATCTGGTCTTGGTTGGCATCACGATCGACACCCAAGACTTCATACAAATCAGCCACTACGAGCCCTCATTCATATAACGCCCGACATAACGAGCCACGGCGGAAACGGCCGCGATTGACGCCGCATAATCCATGCGGGTTGGACCAATTACGCCGAGGGCGCCGAGTGGGTTTGTCTCGCTTCCGTAACCCACCGAAATTACGCTGGTCTTACGCAAGTTCTCTTCGCTCTGCTCATGTCCAATGCGAACCTGCACATTTTCGCTGACATCGCCGAGCAATCGCATCAGCACAACTTGTTCTTCCAACGCCTCAAGAATTGGATGGATCTGAGTCGAGAAATCCTCGCGAAAACGTGCCAGGTTAGCCGTTCCTGCCAATACCACGCGCTCCTCCGGTTTTTCCAATGCCATCTCAGTCAAGGTCGACACGATTGCGTTGACGTCGTTCTGATCGCTACCCACATATCCTGCAAGTGGGCCAGACAATCGCTCTGCAACATCGAGCAAGCGAGCACCCGCGATCGCCTGATTCAATTGGGAACGCAGGCCGACGATAAAAAATTCCTCAATGTCGTGGCCGAATTCAATAACCCGCTGCTCAACCCGCCCGCTGTCGGTGATAAGGATGAGCATCAACCGCGAGGGGGTGAGCGAGACAAGTTCGAGGTGCCGGACGCGTGATTTCACAAGCGATGGATACTGGACAACGGCCACCTGCTTGGTGACATCTGCCAGCAAGCGCACGGTTCGCATGACCACGTCGTCGAGGTCATGTGCTCCCTCGAGGAAACTCTCAATGGCACGGCGCTCAGCCGATGACAAAGGTTTGATGGTCGCCAACTTGTCGACGAACACGCGGTAGCCCAAGTCGGTTGGAATTCGACCTGCACTGGTGTGCGGATGGGTGATGAGCCCCTGTTCCTCTAGTAGGGCCATCTCATTGCGGATAGTCGCAGGAGAAATTCCGAGGCTGTGGCGGTCAGCTATCGCCTTGGAGCCGACCGGCTCTTGGGTAGCGACGTATTCGTCCACGATAGCGCGGAGAATTTCTAGACGGCGAGATTCCATGGCAACCAACTAAATCGTGACGAGGGCGATGGAGACCAACGTAAGAAGAAGAAATGGAGGAAAAGAACTCTTGATCTTCTCGACTTTGAAATGGAAATACATAGCCCCACTCATGTCGACCCAGAGGATGACCAACGCGATCCACTGAACAAAACTGTTGCGCAGACCGATGATGACACCCAATGCTGCCAGCGCCTCGATAACGCCAATCACGCGGGCAAGCCCGTCCTTCACGTTGACCTCGCGGGTAACAGCAAGTCCCCTCGGATTGCCACTTGCCTTTGCCAGACCAGCGATGACAAAAACCAGTGCAATGAGGGATGAAATGACGATATGTGCGGTATGCATAGGACTACAAGGTACTACACAACTAATTCGCGGACGATTCGGTCAGCGATCAAACGGCCATTTGGGGTCAATTGCAGGGTGCCTTTTTCCCACATAATCGGGTCGAGGTGGCCACTGCCACGATATTCGGCCACCCTCTCGGTTTGCGCCGGTGACAAATCGGCAAGGGATATTCCACCCCGCATTCGAATCGAGAGCATGATCGACTCGTCTGACTTCTGCTGGTCGCTGAGCTCTTCACTTTCTTGCAGCGGAGATTGGCCTGCGAACAAGGCGTTCTTATATGCAGTGGGGTGTTTCATATTCCACCAACGAAGGCCATCTAGATGCGAATGCGCACCTGGTCCTAGACCCCACCAGTTTGCGTTGCGCCAATAAGCAATGTTGTGGCGGGCTTCGTGATTCGGCTTCGACCAATTGCTCAATTCATACCATGACAAACCAGCACTTTCGCAGAGTTCGTCGACGAGAAGATACATATCGGCCATCAAGTCATCGTTAGGCATTGCCAGTTCGCCGCGTTTAATTTGCGCGGCAAGTTTCGTCCCTGACTCCACGATGAGTGCATACGCACTTATGTGGTCGATCCCCAACGAGAGTGCAGTTGAGACAGAAGTCCGAAAATCTTCCAGCGATTCCCCGGGTGTTCCGTAGATGAGATCAAGGCTGATGCTCTCAAAGCCCGCATCGCGCGCCGCCGAAACAACTTTGGCGATGTTCTCGGGATTGTGCGTCCGGTCCAAAACTTTAAGGACATGCGGCACCGCCGACTGCATTCCGAAGGAGATGCGATTGAAACCCGCATTTCGCAATTCCAGGAGTTTGGCGGCATCTACCGAATCTGGATTAGCTTCCAATGTGATCTCGGCGTTGGAAACCACGTTCCATTTCTCCCTGATTGCCGAAATAACGCGACCGAGATCGCGGGCGGGAAGGAGACTGGGTGTGCCTCCCCCGAAGAAAATCGTGGGGACACTGGCATTTGGCGCCTTGGAATAAGCGATATCTACTTCACGAAGAACCGCATCGATGTAGT
>DASXUM010000123.1:0-2492 GCA_036504835.1 Candidatus Nanopelagicaceae bacterium | reverse complement strand
CCCTGGGTGGGCTTCCTCGTCGGTTGGGGTTATTCGGCCGTCGAAATCTTGATCGTGCCACTCGTCATGCTGCAACTCGGCTACACCGTGGCTGGCGAATGGAATTCACAGCAAAAGTCATTTCCGATAGGGGCATGGTGGATCTTCACCGCTGTTGGAACCTTGCTGATCTGCGGTCTCGTATGGCGTGGAGTAAAGACATCGGCAAAAGTTGGAACCTGGCTTGGTTTTATCGAGATTACGGTCTTCTCAATTCTTGCGGTCGTCTTGGTTGTCAAAGCTGGCAGCGCTAATACCCTCTCGGTCTTCACAACGGCACATGCAAATGCCTCTGGATTCTCCGGATGGTCGGGCGTTATTGCGGGATCTGTCTTTACGCTTCTGGCATTCTCTGGATTCGAGGCCGCAGCACCATTGGCAGAGGAAGCCGAGAACCCACGTCGCAATGTTCCGCGTGCAATCATGATTGCAACGATCTCGATCGGCGTTCTTTATACCTTTACTACCTACGCCGCCACGGTGGCCTACGGACCCGATAAGTTCAAGGGCTTTGCAAGCTACAACAACGGTGTCCCATGGGATGGTCTGGCCAAGAGCGTTTCGACTCTGTTCTGGGTACTTGTTCTGTTCGCCATCATCAACTCGACATTAGCCAACGCCAATGCTGGCGCGAACGTCTTTACTCGAACCGCATACGCCTTTGGCCGCATCGGTGCCTTCCCACGTTCGCTCTCTAACTTGGATCCGAAATTCAAGTCTCCGCGCAACGCAATCGTGCTTCAGTTGATCCTCGGATTGATCATCGGACTCGGACTCGGAGCGAAGTACACGCCGCAAGTTGCATTCGGCGTAGTCGCAACGGGATTGGTCATCATCGTGGTGCTCGTGTACATCGTGGCTAACTTGGCTTGCATTGGCTACTTTGCCAAACATCGCAAAGATGAGCGTCATCCGATTGTGCACATCCTTGTTCCGATTGTCGGAATCCTCTTCCTAATCCCCGGATTCTTCAGCGCCGCAGGATTCACGGGAATACCTGGACTTAGCTTCATCGTTCCATTGGCTGCGCCATTGACATATTCAGCGTACGCAATGGCCGTGTGGATGATCTTGGGATTGGGTGCGCTCTTCTACCTTCGATCCAAAGATCCTAAGGCAATTGAAGCAGTTGCCTACGTGCACCTAGACCACGAGTAGTAAGGAAAGAGTGCAGCAATAAGTTGGAAACGAGAGGCCTGATTTCTCCTGAGTTTAGGAATCGGGCCTTTCGTATCCGCATTTCTCACAGGTACTTCTGCATAACGTCGATGTCTAGCGTTCCTAATTTCGAGGCGGCAATCTGGCGGAAACCGCGTTTGCGGTAGAAGTCGGCCTGATCCTCGGTCCAGAGGTGAAGAACTTCTATACCCAACGATCTAGCCTTTTCTTCAAGCAAGTCCAGGACTCGTCCGCCAATTCCCTGACCGCGCAATTCCGGGTTCACGATGAAGGCCGCTATCCACGGCTTCAACTCTCGGAACTCTTCGAGCTCGTCAAAATCAACAATCCCAATGGTCGCAACAACTTCCTCACCGCTCACCGCTAGATAGACGAGTTCTTGTCCTTCGCCAACCCAATTGCTGTAGTTAGATTTGGCGGAATTAGAGTAGAAGTCCACCCAATCTTGCGTTGTGTAGTTCGGAAAATGATCGCCCCATAACTCAAGGGCCCACGACAGGACGCGACTGGCTTCCTCTGGCGATTCGCTCAATGGAATCAACGAAATCTCCATGGGGGTAATCTATCTTTAATGATGTCGGAGCGCCCAAATCAACTGCAGGCCTGGTCATATGTATTTGTCCAAGCCCTCCTTTTGCTTCTGCTCGTCTTCCTCGACGCGAATATCGGCCCTCAAATTCATCGCTTTGTTTTTGTAGGAAGAACTCTCGAAGGTCTAGGCATTATCGGCGTCCTTGTTTGCGCGGCAAGTCTTCGCAGATCCCTTACCGTGGCGCCAATTCCGAAGGAAGATGGTCAACTCAGTACGACTGGGCTTTACCAATACGTGCGTCACCCCATGTACTCGAGTGTGCTTCTCTTTGCCCTTGGAATCGCGTTGAGCAGCGGGAGCCTCATCAAGTATCTGCTCACGCTTCTGTTGTACCTGTTATTTCACGCAAAATCTACGTACGAAGAAAAATACTTAAAATTGAAGTATCCCGATTATGCCGAGTATGCATCGAGAATTCCCCGCTTCATTCCGTTTACGAAGTAGCAACTACAGTGATACTTCCATCTCCCAAGTGCAAACCTTCTGATCGGCGGCATATTCGCCAACGCCGCTAATGCCGCTGAGTTCATCGGTGCCGGATCCGGGGATTATTGAAAGCTCAGAACTTGCGACGCCATCGACAAATGAGCCAGAGTCGTTAACGACAAAACTTCCCGACTTGCCTTTGAGTTTTCCGATGATGCGAATCTGGCCCACGTACTGTGCCTTCGAGGCGTGCATA
>DASXUM010000122.1:0-37978 GCA_036504835.1 Candidatus Nanopelagicaceae bacterium | reverse complement strand
AATCAAACTTTGTCGATGGAGCAAATCCGGGCGGAGATTTCAGATCGCCTCCAAAAAACCGTGCTAGCAAAACTTTCCGGTCATGGAATCAACAATCCTGACTTCGTTCAACCCACTAGGCCGATGTCCGCGATCGGCGGCTAGCCGCCTGCAAAAGGTGGAAGTACATCAACGGTGCTGCGGGCATTAATCTGCAGACCTTTGTCGTGGGAAACGACTCCGTCGATCAAGAACGAACATTGCTCGAAGACTTGCATCGAACGCGGATTGTTCTGGGCAATTGCATTGAGGATCTCATCGAGTCGACCCGGTTCGACTACATATTCGCGTTCACCGGCTGCGGCACGTGCGGCGGCATATAGGCGGACCGTCACTGATTTATTTGTATAAGTGGTCAATTTGTGAAAGCCCTTCGCAATTGTTTACGGAGTGAGAAGACAACCCCTACTGCAACGATGGCCATGACCGCGCTAAGTGCATAGGCAGTGCTCATATCCTGATCTGTCGCAAAGTACACCTGCATCGGCCATGTCTGCGTTAAGCCCGGCAAAGAGCCTGCGAACATCATGGTCGCGCCGAACTCTCCTAGTGCGCGAGCCCATGCCAGCAGCGCTCCCGTGGCAATGCCATTGCGGGCCTGTGGCAAGGCGATCAGTCGGAACATGGTGAAAGGCGTGGCGCGGTCAATCTCGGCCGCATCTTCTTGATCACTTGGCAAATGGCGAAAAGTGGATTCCACAACCAATACTAGGAAGGGCATGCCGACGAAGACTCCTGTGAAGACTACGGCAGAGGCAGTAAACGGCATGGACCAGCCGGTCGCATCATAGATATATCGTCCAAGAAGACCGTTACGGCCTAGCAGAGCCAAAAGGGACATCCCAGCGACAGTTGGGGGTAGGACGATCGGTGCGAGAACAAAGGGGCGCACGATATTGACCAAGCGCCGGTTGCCTCTTGCCAATACCCATGCCAACGGCACTCCCAGAATTGCACAGATCAGAGTTGCAAGTAGCGAACTCCAGAGCGATAGCCGAATCGCACTAATCGAATTCGGTTCGGCTAAACGAGACCAGAGGGAACCCCACGGAACCTTGGTGAATAGGGCGATGAGTGGAAGTAGAAGAACGAGTCCTCCGATTGTCGCCAGCACGACATTGAATGAATCTAGTTTCTTCCGGGTCATATGCTCAGCTCACCCTTATAAATCCGGCTTCGGCAAGGACTTTTCTTCCGTATGCCGAAAGTACGGTGTCAACAAAGGACTTTGCCAAAACTTGCTGGTTGCTGGTCTTCACAACCCCGATTGGATAACGCGTCGTTGCAGCAGATGAATCTTTGAAGCGAATTTCTTTCAAGGTGGATCGATTGGCGATGAAGTCCGTGTGATAAATAATGGCCGCGTCCACTTCACCGCTGACGAGCTTGGCAACCACGCTGGAGACTTTGGGTTCAAGGGAGACGGGCTTTGAAATGACCCGCCTTTCCGAGGCCAATGCGGCATCAGCCGCCACTCCACATGGCACTACATGGGCACACTGAATCCATTTCACGCCCCGCTTATTTAGGTCCACAATTTTATTGAGGTGGATCCGGTCAGCTCGTGGAGTCGCCAGCACAACTCGATTGGCGGCAAAAACCACTGGGCTTGAAACAAGCGTCTTCACTGTGTCCATGTCAACCACAGAAGCCGATGCAAAGACATCTACAGGGGCGCCGGCTAGCATCTGTGTGGCCAAGGTCGAGGAAGCAAGAAAAGAAAACTCAACGTTCACATTGGGATGCTTGGCCTCAAAGGCCTTGCCAATTGTCGCGAAAGTCTGTCCCAGGCTTGAAGCGGCGAAAACCGTGAGAGTGACTTTCTGATTTCGCGCAAGAGAGGCCTGTGACGGAGAGGCAATCATTGTGAAGATCGCGGTGGCAACAAGAAGTACGTATCCGCGGCGTCTCATCAAGTCATCCTAACAGTGGCGTATAGACCTTCGCCTTTCCATGGCGGGCAAATGCCAGCAAGGTAAGCCCGAATTCATGCGCCAAATCCACTGCCAAGGATGTCGGCGCCGAAACTCCTACCAAGGCGGAAATCCCAGCGACGATTGCCTTCTGAACAATTTCATATCCCACACGTCCGGACACGACGAGAGTCCAATTCGCAAGCGGAAGTTCTTGTGCAATCAATGCAGCGCCAACGACTTTATCCACCGCATTATGCCGCCCGACATCTTCACGTATCCAACGTGGTTTTCCAGATGGGTCCACCAGAAGCGCAGCGTGAAGCCCGCCTGTCTTATCGAATACGTTCTGCCGTCCTTCTAGAAGCGCTGGCATTGCGGCGAGTTCGGGCAGACTCACGGTTGATGGAGAGACTGTTGTCACGCCTCTTTTGTGTAGGTCGGTGATGCTCGTCGAACCGCAGACACCGCAAGCAGACGTCATCGTGAATCGTCGCTCGAGGGCTCGGGGATGAACTGGAGAATCTTCATTCACTTCTGCAATGACAATATTCGCGCGCTGTCTCGGAGTCAGAGATCTATCGCCGCAGACTTTCACACCTAGTAGGTCGCGCGGTGATGATAGAAAACCTTCGCCCCAGAGGAAACCAGTCGCGAGTTCGAGATCGGCTCCCGGCGTGCGCATCGTGATTCCCAACTGATCTTCAACACCTCCTCGCTTAATGCGGATCTCAAGAGGCTCTTCAACGACCACGCTGTCGGTTGTCGAATTACCGACTTGGGTGTCTTGAACCTTCACTCGAGCGATCGAGGAGGGCGCGGACTCATCGTTGGGCATCGCTAGACCTTTTGGTGACGGTAGAACTCAATGTTCTCAGGTGGCAATGGATCTTTGCCTAATATCAAATCCGCGGCCTTTTCGGCGACCATCATGACTGGCGCGTATATATTTCCGTTGGTCACGTATGGAAAGACCGATGCATCCGCCACACGAAGGCCCTCGACGCCATGGACCTTCATCGTGTTCGGATCAACGACCGACATCGCATCAGTGCCCATTTTTGCTGTGCAGGAAGGGTGGAGTGCGGTTTCACCATCTCGACGGACCCAATTCAAAATCTCTTCATCGGTGGCGACCGATGGACCAGGTGAAGTTTCGCCTCCGTTGTAAGGATCCATCGCTTTCTGCGTCAAAATCTTTCGAGCAACGTGAATAGCCTCTACCCACTCTTGTCGATCTTGTTCGGTAGAGAGATAGTTAAAGCGTAACTTCGGCTTATCGAAGGGGTTAGTGCTGCTGATCTTCACTGTGCCGCGCGCGTCTGAGTACATTGGTCCCACATGCACTTGGTAGCCATGACCGGACGAGGGCGCAGTGCCGTCATACCGGATTGCCAACGGGAGAAAGTGGAACATCAAGTTGGGGTAGGCGACTTGGTCGTTACTTCGGGCAAACCCACCGGCCTCGAAATGGTTGGTCGCACCTGGACCCTTACGTAGAAAGAGCCATTCTGCACCGATAAATGGGCGCCGCCAGGTCTTGAGCATCGGCTGCATTGAAACGGGCTGCTTACAGGAATATTGGACGTAGACCTCAAGATGATCTTGCAGGTTGGCACCCACTCCAGGAAGGTCCTTTACGACTTTGATGCCAAGTTTCCTGAGGTCTTCAGCATTCCCGATTCCCGAGAGTTGAAGAATCTGCGGGGTATTTATCGCCCCTCCGCAAAGCACAATTTCCTTTCCGGAAAAAGAAGTCTTCTTGCCTTTGACCAATGCCTCTACGCCGACGGCGCGCGTCCCATCGAAAAGTACCTTCGTAACCATCGCCTTTGTCTTGATGGTCAGATTCTTGCGCCCTTTTACTGGGTAGAGATAAGCCCTAGCGGCGCTGAGACGGCGACCTCGTCTTACGTTGCGATCGAATGCGGCGAAACCTTCTTGGCGATATCCGTTGACGTCGTCGGTACGCGAATAACCGGCTTCTATCGTCGCTTCAAAGAAAGCCTTAAACAATGGGTTCTTAATGGGGCCACGCTCTAACTGCAGAGGGCCACTGTCGCCGCGGAATGCATTTGTCGGATCCGCTAGGCAATTCTCCATCCGTTTGAAATACGGCAGGCAGTGGGCATAGTCCCAGTTCTCCATGCCTTGGTCCTTGGCCCAACGTTCGTAATCCAAGGGATTTCCGCGCTGCCAAATCATTCCGTTAATGCTGCTCGAGCCACCTAAGACTTTGCCGCGGGCATGATAAATGCGACGGTTGTTCATGAATGGCTCTGGTTCGGATTCATACATCCAGTCGTAGTGCTTGTTTCCAATCGGAAATGCCAACGCCGCCGGCATATGTATGAAGACATCCCATTTGTAGTCTCGGCGACCCGCTTCGAGAATGAGTACCTTGTTATTAGGGTCAGCGCTTAATCGGTTGCCCAATGCGCTCCCCGCCGAACCACCACCAACGATGATGTAATCGTATTGCGCACCCACCGAGAGTCACCTTTGCTTTCCTTGGAATCAAAATTCTATCCCTGAGTGAGGGCGTGTTTGCCTGCCAAAACTATGCAAACAAACACGCCCTACTTCAGGTTTTGCTAACTTTCCTTATGCAAGCCATGCCTTCACTTGCGCAGGGTGGGCTGTAACCCAGATCTTGGCTGCTGCTTCATCGGTCAACTTGTCGACCGCGATCGATTTGGCCACAGAGTTCTGATCTGCGTTGGTCCACTTGAAGTTCTTGATCACCTTGGCTGCTGGTGACCCGGAGTTCATGAACTTGACCCTTGCGATCTTGTTCAGTGCATACGGTGGGTAATCGCAGGCGACCTTTGCTGGAACCGCATCGCAGCCAGCCTTGTAAGGAGGAAGTGCGATGTGCTTCAGAGGCACCTGGGCAAGGAACCACTGTGGCTCATAGAAGTAGCCAATCATCGGCTTCTTCTGCGCCTCAGCAGTGCGGAAGGAGGTGATGAGTGCCGCTTCGCTGCCTGTATAGATGACCTTGAAATTGAGTTTGAGGTTCTTGATGAGGGCCTCATCGTTGGTTACATATGATGGGTCGCCATCGAGGAATGCACCCTTTGAACCTGATTCAGAGGTCTTGAACATTGATGCGTACTTGTTCAAGTTCTTGTAGTTGAGGATATCTGGGTACTTCTTCGCCATCCAAGGAACTACATACCAACCGATGATGCCCTTGTTTCCTGTTAGTCCCAGGTCAACGGCAACTTTCTGGGTGGTGATGTACTTCTTGGCTAGGTCCTCGTGGCCCCAGTTCTCCAGAATTGCATCTACCTGGCCGGATGCAAAACCCTGCCATGAGATTTCTTCGCTGATGTTTTTCACAACAACCTTGCAACCTAGATTGTGCTTAAGCACATAGGAGACAACAGCAAGGTTGGCTTCATATCCGACCCATGCGTTATCTGCCAAAGTGACTGTGCCACATTTTGCTGTACTCGCCTGTGAGTAGGCAGCCTGCGCACTACCAGCGGCTGATGACGCAAATGTCACCGCGCCTGCTAATAGCAGGTAAGTTGTTACTCGCCGAGCACGATGGTTTTTAAACATTGTGCGTCCTCCAGCTCCGACGACCGAGGTCGTCCTTACCCGCTGCTCGGTTGAGCAGCGGAACCTAGTGTGATGTTGCGACTTGATCCTTAGAGTTCCGATGTGCGGCAGCCTGCGTTATTCGATCGAGCATGATTCCAAGAAGGACAATTGCCAACCCTGCGGCCAGACCTTTGCCCTTCAAATTCTCCTGCGCAAATCCAGCGACGACGAGATAGCCAAGTCCTCCTGCTCCGACGAGACCACCAACGACAATCATCGCTAAAACATAGATAATGCCTTGATTTGTCGCAAGAGCAAGTGCCCGCCGCGCACTTGGAATCTGTACCTTCGTGATCATCTGCCACGAGGATGATCCAGCTGCGGTAGCAGCTTCGATGATGCTCTCAGGAACTCCTCGGATTCCATCGGCCATCAACTTAATCGACGCTGGCGCTGCATAGACAACTGCCGCCATGATCGCCGTGAACCTAGTGGCACCGAATAATCCGAGAAAAGGAACGAGGTATACAAATGCCGGCAGGACTTGTCCTGCATCCAATATCGGTCGTATCCAACGATCGGCCCTTTTACTTCGTCCGATCCATACGCCCACAACAACACCCAAGGCAACGGTAATCACCGAAGCGACCAATGTGGATGCAAGTGTCACCATGGTGTCTGACCAGAGACCTGTTCCGACAATTGCAAGGACACAGAAGAGCGAAATTCCTGCCAATTTCTTTCCGCCGAAAATTGCGCCCAGTCCGACAAAGGCAAGGCCCGTGATAAACCAAGGACTCTGCGTCAGCAGCGATTGCATTGGATTAATTAGTCCATAGGAGACGATGTCGGTAATGTCATTGGTAACCGTAACAAAATGCATCTGAAACCAATTCACGTATATGTTCACATATTTCGCAAGACTGGATCCAAGAGTTCCAGATCCAGGGAATGCGCCGGCCCACTCAACCACCCGTGATACAAAGACGATCGCAATAGTTGCTACGGCCAATATGGCCAGCAATTTCCTATGCGAAGTCTTTGATTTAACGGCGATATTGCCGGTGTCCACTTTTGAAGCCGCGGCAGTGGTCGATCGATCCAGGACAACGGCAAGAATGATGATTGCAAGACCTGCCTGAAACGCTCTACCCACGTCGAGGGATTCCAGAGCCCGAATGACAACCTGTCCAAGGCCAGGTGCATCGATAAGGGCAGCAATAGTCACCATCGAGAGCGCCGCCATTATGGTCTGGTTGATTCCCACGACTATTGTCCGCTTTGCCTGCGGCAATTGAACTTTACGCAGTGCCTGCATGCGAGTTGATCCCATTGAAACCGCTGCTTCAACGCTTGACCAAGGCACCTGTTTGATAGCCACTGAGGTTATGCGAAGTGCAGGAGGAACTGCGTATATCAGGGTGACAATGGTCGCCGAAGAAGGTCCAATAAGGAAGAAGAGGGTAACGGGCGTTAGATACACAAACGTAGGCATCACCTGCGCGAAATCTAGGGCAGGCGTCAGAAATTTCTCGAATTTGGGATTGAGTCCGGCGTATATGCCGAGTGGTATCCCAATTATTAGCGAGAGCGTCACAGCTGCCAAAGTCAGAGCGAGCGTGTCCATGGACTCCTGCCACAAGCCGAGCAATCCCAAACTTGCAAACCCAGCGACTGCGAAGATTGCAATTCGCATATTGGAGATTGCATAAACCACAAAACCGATGATCGCAACGATTCCCAACCAGCCAATCTGCGGAATGGTTCTGGTATCCCCCGTTTGGCTAATCATGTTCTGCAAAAAAGTCACAAATCCATCGATGAAACTTCTTATGACATTGATGAATGAAGTGAACACTGGATTTGAATCCCGGTTCGTGTCAATCCAGGCACTTACGCTGTTCAGCCAATCCTGGAATGGTGTCAAACTCGAACGATCCAACGGCAGCGTTGCCTTGCCCCGCAGAAAGATTGCAAATGCAAGAAAACCAAAAGTGAGCAGGCCGAGATATACGTTCAGTTTAGAAGTCTTCTTGGCAGGCGGAGATGGCTTACTCTCTGCCGGGCGGTTCAAGAGTTGGGTGGTCACGGCAGTTGCGTTCCTGCGATGACTTCCAGGATGTCATCTGCTGTAACGACACCAACAAGGTGACCATCCTCCATAACGCGAACCGAACATCCAGCTTCAAGCACCTGTCGCGCCGCATCCCGTACGGAAATCGTCGGCGGAAGAATCGGCCCCATAAGGTCGTCTCCTGCCTCGGGCGGGCGAGCAATCCAACGCAGAGTCAGTACGTGAGAACGCGGGAAATCTCGTACGAAGTTGGCAACATATTCATCGGCAGGAGATGCCACCAGTTCTTCCGGCGAGCCAATCTGCACGATGGCTCCATCCCGCATGATCGCGATCCGGTCGCCGAGTTTCACGGCCTCCGCCAGATCGTGGGTGATAAAGACCAAGGTCTTGCCTAATTCGTGATGCAAGCGAATGACCTCTGCCTGCATGTCACGTCGAATCAAGGGGTCCAAAGCACTAAAAGGCTCATCCAGAAAGAGGACCTTGGGATCGACCGCAAGAGCGCGGGCGAGCCCGACACGTTGCTGCATGCCGCCTGAAAGCTGATCTGGGTAGGCATTGGCGTAACCCTGCAATCCAACCAGGTCGATGACTTCATTCGCGCGAGCGTGACGCACTTCCTTCTTCACTCCGTTGATCTCAAGGCTGTAGGCGATATTGTCGATTACTTTCCGATGTGGCAGCAAGCCGAAGTGCTGGAACACCATCGAAAAACTTGAACGTCGCAATTCGCGAAGTCGCTTTGTATCGACCTTAAGAATGTCCTCACCTTCGAGTTCTAGTTCGCCTTGCGTGGGCTCGATCAAACGTGTCATACAGCGAACGAGAGTTGACTTGCCAGAGCCGGACAGGCCCATCACAACAAATACTTCTCCAGGGGCCACATCGAAGGAGACGTCTCGCACTGCGATTGTGTTGCCGGTCTGAGCGCGCAATTCCGATCGACTTAGATCAGCCGTTGGAGTCCCGATAATCTTGTCGGCGTTTGGCCCGAATACTTTCCAGAGATGACGTACAGATATCATCGGTGAACTAGAACTCATTCGGTTTCTCCCTGTTGTGCGTCTGAAAACCATCCGGAGCGTGCAGGAGAAGTGTTCGTCCAAATATGTTTTATTTCAAGGTATTCATGCAATCCACTTGGCCCGAGTTCGCGTCCGATGCCAGAGGCTTTGAAACCTCCCCATTCGGCCTGGGCTTTGTATGGGCCAAAATCATTAACCCAGATGGTGCCGTGACGAAGTGCTTTGGCCACTCTGTTGGCCTTCTCGGGATTGCTGGTCCAGACCGCACCCGCCAACCCATAAATCGTGTCATTTCCCAGCGCAATCGCCTCCGTTTCCGAGTCGAAAACCTCCACCGTAAGGACTGGACCAAAGGATTCATCTTGGACGCACGACATTGACGTGGTGCAGCCGTCTAGAACTGTGGGCTCGAAATACCATCCATGCGAAAGAGCCGGCAAAGTGCTGCGTTTGCCGCCGGTAAGCAATGTGGCACCTTCTGCCAAAGCACTGGCGACATAGGCCGCAACTTTCTCCATATGGGCTTTGCTAATAAGTGGGCCAGTTTCGGCTGCAAGATCGGCCGGTCCCCCAAGAGAAATCGCACGCGCCCGTTTGACGATTTTTTCAACGACGAGATCATGAATAGATCGCTCCACTAACAGACGAGTGCCGGCAGAACATACTTGCCCGGAGTGCAAAAACACGGCTGTCACGGCATTGTCGATCGCTACGTCCAAGTCGGCATCGGCAAAAATAATATTCGGATTCTTTCCGCCGAGTTCGAGAGCAACCTTCTTCACCGTGTCGGCAGCAGCCCGCATGATCGCCTTACCCGTAGCAAGTCCGCCAGTGAAGGAGACAAGATCAACGCGTCGATCACTTGTGAGCGGGGCACCGACAACTGCTCCGGCACCCAGTATCAAGTTGGCAACGCCCTTGGGCGTCCCGGCTTCTTCGATGAGATGAAGCAGTGCGATGGCCGATGAAGGAGTCAGTTCGCTCGGTTTGAGTATGAATGAGCATCCCGCAACGAGGGCGGGGGCGACCTTCCAGGACGCTTGAAGTAGCGGGTAATTCCAGGGGCCAATAAGCGCACATACTCCGATGGGTTCGCTGACAATCCGACTGTCGATGTGATCATCGCCAATATGAACCGTGCGATCATGCTCGGTTAGGCCAAGACCTGCGTAATATCGGAAAACGGAAATCACATCAGCGATGTCGTAACGAGCTTCAATCAACCTCTTCCCGGTATCTCCGCTCTCCAGCAGAGCGATCTTCTCAGCATCCCTCTCCAAGAGATCGGCAATTCGCGCAACTAATGCGCTGCGTTCGGCCCAACTCCAGGAGGAGTAAATTCCATTGTCAAAGGAATTTCTCGCTGCGGCAATTGCGTCGGAGACATCATCAGCGCCTGCTTCCGAGACGCGTGCCACCAATGTGCCATCGTGTGGGCTTCGGACTTCACGAGTGGAGTGGTCGGAGGCACCCCTCCACTGTCCGTCAATGAATAAAGTTTTGACGGATTGATCAGACACATCGTCTCCCAGGGTCAACTGTCGAGTTGGCTTTTTCGTTGTGCAACGAACTCAGTCAACTCCAAGAGAGTAGACGGATCCATTTCCGGCATCACGTAATCCTCGAGCTTCTTCTTCCAAATTTCTTCGGCTCGATCTCGCGTGTCGCGCGAACCAAGTCGAGTCCACCGCTCGTAATTATCGCTATTGGTGAGGAAAGGACGGTAGAAGCAGTCGCGGAATCGATCCATGGTGTGTGCCGCACCAAGGAAGTGGCCGCCGTGTCCGACCTCAAGGTGTGCATCGAATGCAAGAGACGACTCGTTGAACTCAAGTGGAGTGAATTCCACCATCAGCGACTGAAGGATCTCCACATCAAGCACGAACTTGTCGTATGAGGAGACAAGGCCGCCTTCCAGCCAACCTGCCGTGTGCATGACCCAGTTTGTGCCTGACAGGAAGGTTGGCATCATGGTCATCATCGTCTGGTACGCGGACTGGGCATCCACGGTCTGTGATGAGTTCAAGCCACCACCACCTCGGAATGGAAGTTTGAAGTGGCGTGCAATCTGACCCGTGCAGAGCAGTCCAATACCTGACTCCGGTGTTCCAAATTGTGGTGAACCCGATTGCATATCAATGTTGGAAAGGAACGAGCCGAAAACAACAGGTGCACCGGGTCGAATCAACTGCACAAGTGCGAGACCGGTCAAAGCCTCCGCAATTTGCTGCGCGAGCGTGGCTGGAATCGTGACGGGACTCATTGCACCCATGAGAAGGAAAGGCGTTACCACGACAGGTTGACCTGCGAGGGCGTACTCCCGCAGAGAATCGAGCATGCGGTCATCCCAGCGAAGAGGTGAGTTGCAGTTGATAAGCGAAATCAGGGCGGGAGTCTCTTCGATCGCAGCGCGACCACCATGAATAATTTCGGCAATTCGAATTACATCCTTGGCGTTCTCTGCGGTTACGACGTTACCCATGAAGAATTTGTCCGTGAGCGTGGCTGCGGCAAAAGCCATATCAAGGTGGCGTGAATCCAGAGAGAGGTCGTTTGGTTCGCAAACGACTCCGCCCACGCTATCCAGCGCGTCAAATGATTGAGCTAGTTTGCAGAAGTTCTCGAAATCTTTGAAAGTCGCATCGCGTCTCACATTGCCTTCGCGCACAAAGGGCGGACCGTAGACGCCGCCAAATACCATCGAGTTGCCGCCGATGTGAACGTTGTTCTTTGGATTGCGGGCACGAAGATTGAATTCGCTCGGCACCTTTGCGACCTGCTGCAAAATCCATTCAGGGTCAAACTTCACATTCTCGTTCTCAACCGTCTGTCCCGCCTCACGCAGGAGTTCCACTGCCCAGGGGCTCATGAACTCCACACCAATTTCAGAAACTATTCGGCGCCATCCTGCATCAAGCACCGACATGGATTCTTCACTGAGGATGTCGTATCGCGGCATTCGATTCTCAAACACTTACGCCTCCAACTAAATAATTCGCGCGGTGGGTTGACCTAGAACGGGAACGACAATACGCTATGAATATGGAACAAGCGTTCCATATTATGGAACTATTTTCATGCGAATTGGAGGAGATAGTGGCCAAATCCGAGATCACCGGAACGCAGGCCATCGATAGAGCCAGCGCTCTCTTCATCCATGTCATTGAGGCAACAAATCCACCCCTGCTAAGCCAATTGGCCCTCGCCCACGAACTTCCCAAGAGCACCACATCGCGTCTTCTGGGTGCTCTGGAGAAGCAGGGACTCATCCAGCGCGACCGTTCCGGCGCCTATCTCCCCGGCAGTGTCCTGACCCGTTTTGCCCGGCAGCGGAATCATGAACTCGATCTCTCCATGAAGATGCGTCCAGTTCTGGAGGCGCTCGCTGAAAAAACTGGAGAGACCACCAACCTTGCTATTGCCGGAAACGGTTACGTAGAGATGATTGATCAGGTCGATGGCCGTTATCTTCTCGGAGCAACCAACTGGGTCGGTACGCAAGTGCCCTACCACTGCTCGGCCCTTGGCAAAGTCATGCTCGCATACGGCACTGTGAAGATTCCCAACGGCAGACTCGAGAAGAGGACATCTCGCAGCATCACAACTCGTCCATCCCTTCTCGCCGAACTCGAACAAGTCCGTCGCAATGGTTTTGCCACGATAAAGGA
The DNA here is from genome assembly GCA_036504835.1 of Candidatus Nanopelagicaceae bacterium. GTDB lineage: Bacteria > Actinomycetota > Actinomycetes > Nanopelagicales > Nanopelagicaceae > QYPT01. The sequence goes on along the minus strand of DASXUM010000122.1, from coordinate 25,704 downwards.
TGAGCTTGAAGAGGGACTGGTAGCAGTGGCCGCGCCAGTACGCGACTCTGACGGGAACGTCATCGCTGCCATATCTGTCTCCGGGCCAACGCCTCGAATCGCAGACAAGCAGATGGCGGCTCTCGGAGAGTTGATCATCTCTGAAATTTCGAATCAACAACAACACGATAAAAAGAAAGTGGGAGCGGCATGAACCACGACGAACTCATCAAGGCACTCTACGACGAGACCCTCATGGGAAACGCCCCTGCAGTGCTCGCGCTGACTAATGAGGCAATTGCCTCTGGCATGGGACCGGACACAATTCTTTTCGACGCGCTCATCCCCTCACTCGAAGAAGTTGGTGCACGGTTTGAACGTGGTGACTACTTTGTTCCCGAAATGCTCATTGCCGGTAAGGCGATGTCGGGTGCTCTCGCGGTGCTTCGTCCCCTTCTTGCCGAAACTGGAGCTGAGTCAATCGGTACCTATGTCATGGGAACGGTGAAAGGCGATGTCCACGATATTGGCAAGAACCTTGTCAACATCATGCTCGAAGGCGCCGGCTTTACAGTTATCGATCTCGGCGTACAGACGCCGCCTGAGAAATTCATCGATGCGATCCGCGAACACAAACCAGACATCGTTGGAATGTCGGCATTCCTCACCACGACGATGCCTATGTTCAAGGTCAATATTCACGAGATCACAAAGGCGGGTCTCCGTGATGAGGTCATCATCATGGTTGGCGGCGCACCAGTGACGCAGGAATACGCCGACGCAGTCGGGGCAGATGGATACGCCGCAGATGCATCTACAGCGGTTCGTCTTGCTAAAGAACTCATTCAAAAGCGTCGAAACCTCGTTCTCGCCTAATTGTCACAATGACTCCTAAACTTCTCCCCTTGGTGGAACACGCGATAAAGAAACCCGTCTGGGATTGTCGAATGTGCGGTCAGTGTGTTCTGCACTCCACGGGAATGACATGTCCGATGACCTGCCCAAAGACCTTGCGAAATGGCCCTTGCGGTGGAGTCAGAGAGAACGGCAATTGCGAAGTCAACCCAGATATGCAATGTGTATGGGCAAAGGCGTTCGAGCGGAAGGAAACACTTCCACTTCCCAAGGTGTGGCGCGAACATTTCAATGAATTGCGTCCACCCGTGGATATGCAGTTAAAGGGAACTTCATCCTGGCTCAATCTTCTGACCAAACGTGATCAGCAAGTACCCAAGGGATGGAAAGCGGGCAGTGAGCCCGGCAAGGAACATTGATGTCACGGCTTCGCAATTTGCTCGAGGACTCAACGGAGATGGTTTTCACCGCCGAGTTTCCAACTATCGATGGCGCCGGGATGGCCCGGGTAATTTCCAATGTCGAGCGCCTTGCACCATGGTTCGACGCAGTGAACTCGACAGATAATCCAGCAGCGCATGCGCACGCCTCCAACATCGCTGTCGCGATCGCCGTGAAATCTCACGGCCTAGAACCAATCATGCAAATTGCCTGTCGGGATAAGAATCGACTGGCCATCCAAGCCGACATGATGGGTGCATCGCTTCACGGCATCGTAAATGTCTCGCTCATGACTGGCGATGATGTGACGGCTGGAGATGAGCCGGAGACGCGACGTGTCTTCGATTTGGATTCGGCCCAAGCAATTAGCGTTGCTCAGTCGCTCAACAGCGGTGTGTACCTTTCGGGGCGCTCAATCAAGCCACCAACCAATTTCTATATCGGTGCGGTGGAGAATGCCGCGGCCCCTCCCCTCGAATATCGAGTTCAGCGCGCCCTCAAGAAACACCGTGCGGGCGCACGTTTCCTGCAGCTTCAGATCTGTTATCACGCCGATCGCCTGGAAGCCTTCTGCAATGGCGTCGCCAAGATCGCGCCAGCCCTGCATTTGCTCCCCACGATTGTCCTGCTCAAGGGCGCCAAGCAACTTAATTTCATGAACGACAAAGTCCCAGGCATTGACGTTCCAAGAGTGATCATTGAACGCGTCGAAAATAGTTCCGATCAGCAGGAAGCGGCATACCAATTGGCTTTGGAGCAAGCCCGCCATGCCCTTACTCTGCCAAATGTGCGCGGCCTGCACATTGCAGATTTCCGCCACGATGACACTCTCATCCGCTTGATGAAAGATCTCGGAAGAAACGCTCGACAATCACACCAGATAGACCACATCAGCCACATAGACGCGCGCTAGGAGCCCAGAATGCACACAGTATTGAAGTCCGCCACAAAGACGGTGACGATCGGGCACGATCAGCCATTCTGCATTATTGGCGAGCGCATCAATCCGACGGGTCGAAAACAGTTTCAGATGCAGTTACGCGAAAATGACCTCTCGCGACTGGCAATCGACGTCGAACAACAAGTCAATGGCGGTGCTGATGTTCTGGATGTGAACATGGGCGTTCCACTTACTGACGAGCCCGCCTTGCTAGGCCGAGCAATCACGATGATCCAATCCTTGACTGACCTTCCAATCTGCATCGACTCATCAATCATCGAAGCTTTGCAGGTCGGCCTTGAGACATATCAAGGCAAAGCGCTGGTCAATAGCGTCACCGGCGAAGACGATCGGATGGATCTGGTACTTCCTCTGATCAAAAGACATGGTGCGGCAATCATTGCCCTGCCAAATGATGAGACAGGAATTCCCGCCACCGTGGCCGAGCGAATGGCTATCACCGAGAAGATCGTCCGCAAGGTTGAGCAATATGGAATTTCCCTTGACGATCTCCTTATCGATCCACTTGCAATGCCGGTGGGAGCAGATCCGGATTCGGTAAAGATCACCCTAGAGACCATTCACAGCATCCGCGAAAAATGGGGACTCAACATGACTCTGGGTGCATCAAACGTGTCGTTTGGACTCCCTTACCGCCATGCCATCAACGCCGCCTTCCTACCCGCTGCTATGTCACACGGACTCACAAGTGCGGTCATGGATGCGCGTACGCCTATCATTGTCGAAGCGGTTCGCGCCGCTGACCTTCTCCTCGGTCTTGACCCATGGGGAGCAAATTGGATCAGCCGCTTCCGCTCTTTGGAAGCATCAAAAGCAGCATCGAGCACTGGGGCTTAACATCGCAAAAAAAGAACTAGACCTGTCCACACTGCCGGAACACGACGGCACGGGACGAGTCAAACTTGCAATTCGCTCGCTGGAAAAAGATGGTTCCGTAACTAACGAGCGGACTATCACGGTGCCAACGGGTGTGAGCGCCTTTGACGCCGCCTCCTGGAACGGCATCGCTATTGACTCAACGTGCGGTGGATACGGCACATGCAAGAAGTGCCGTATCAAAATAACCAAAGGTGAAGTTGCACCGTCCGCGCTTGATCAGCGGGCTTTCACTGCCGGCGAAATCGCCCAGGGTTGGCGGTTGGCCTGCCTGGTGCGCACAGTCACGGACATTTCGATCGACGTTCCTCCCCTAACCACGCGACCCAAAGCGGCCACCGTCGGAGTTGGCAGACAGGTCATTCTCCGTCCGGCAGTCCAGAAGCGATATGTAGAACTAGAAGAGCCGACGTTGCAGGATCAGCGCACCGACATCAAGAGGCTTCTTGATGCAATCGACGACATCGAGGCAACCGTCTCTTTGGCTTCAATCCGGACCCTGCCTACGGTATTAAGGGCCTCCCACTTCAAAGTCACCGCGGTATTTATTGACCAAGCCCTCATCGATGTGGAACCTGGCGACACGACAAGCATCCGATATGGAATCGCTTATGACTTGGGTACTACGACGGTGGTTGCCACTTTGTTGGACCTCAATACCGGTACTCCCCTCGCCGTAAAGTCGATGCTCAACAAACAACAACCCTTTGGCGCCGACGTCATCACTCGCATCAGCGCAACCATGCTCGATCCGACCGCCCTCGCGCGCCTTAGATCTCTTGCGCAAGCCACTCTCTCCGAGCTGACCAATGAAGTATGCGATGAAGCCGGCATAAACCCAGCCTTTGTCTACGAAGTGGCCCTCGCCGGAAATGCGACGATGACACAGTTGCTCTTGGGCATCGACCCCGAACCCCTAGGAGTCGCTCCTTTCATCATGGCTAGCGCCGACTTCCCCGATGTCGAGGCAAGCGAATTGGGCATTACCGTCCATCCCGGCGCGAAGGCAGTGATCCTGCCGTCCCTTGGCGCCTATGTTGGCGGAGACATCATCGCGGGCGCACTCGCCTCGGGAATGGACCGTGATAAGCGACTCCGTCTTTTCATCGACGTCGGCACCAACTGCGAAATTATCCTTGGAAACGGCGAGAAGATACTCGCTACTGCCGCACCGGCAGGGCCAGCCTTCGAAGCCGCATCTATCAAATGCGGGGTGCGCGCCGCCTCTGGCGCAATCGAGACGGTAAAGATTGTTGACGGCGAGTTCGTCATCGGAACCATCGAAGATGCCGCACCGATTGGAATCTGCGGCTCGGGTCTTGTTGATGCCTGCGCCTGCTTGGTGCAAGTAGGGCTTCTCGATCATTCAGGCAGATTCGTCAAGGACGAGGTAGCAAAGGAAGTTGCTCCCCAGTTAGCACCGCGCCTTCTTGAACGTGATGGCGAGCGGGTCTTTGTCTTAACATGGGGCGGCAAGGAAGGCGACTTGAATGACTGCGTATTCCTCACTCAACGCGACGTGCGCGAACTTCAATTTGCCAAGGCCGCTATTGCCACTGGTTGGGCACTGCTCCTAGAAGAGTTCGGCGTTGACGAAAAGGAAATTCAACAAGTCCTTCTGGCAGGTTCCTTCGGGTCATATCTTTCACCTGCCTCCGCAATCAAGATCGGGCTTGTCCCAAAACTCTCCGTGTTGCGCATCATTTCTGCGGGCAACGTCGCGGGCGAGGGAGCAAAGATGACCTTGCTTTCTGCACAAGAGCGCCATGGGGCAACCGCACTCCTCGACGAGATCGAATATGTCGAGCTTTCGGATCGATCTGACTTCAACGACAAATTCGTCGATCGCCTGGCTTTCCCAAGGTAAGTGATTGCACAATGAGCATCGGCGTTGTGGCGTGCGGAGCGATTGCAACTCATATCGCTGCAATCCAGGAAAGACATGGGCTGGATATGACGATCTACCCTTTGCCGCCCCTTCTCCACAACTCCCCTGAGAAGATCGCAGGAGAAGTAGACCGCCTGCTCACTGAAATCAAAGGCGAGCACGAGCGCTGCCTTGTCGCCTATGCCGACTGCGGAACCTACGGCGCCCTTGATGCAGTTGTGACCGCCCACGGCGTCTCACGTCTAGGCGGCAACCACTGCTATGACATCTTCGCCGGTGAGAGTGAAATTAAAACAATCATGGAAACGACCCCGGGTACGTATTTTCTCACCGACTTCCTAGCCAGATCCTTCCATCGCAGCGTCATCGTCGAACTCGGTTTGGATAAGCGGCCCGAACTCCGAGATGACTACTTCCAGCATTACGAGCAGGTCATGTGGCTGGCGCAGAATCCAACGCCAGAGCTCGAACAACTAGCACGCCAAGCGGCGACCCTAATCGGCCTGCCCCTAGTGATTCGAATCGTCGGAGAAGAAGGACTTGCCCGCGAAATTCTTAACTTGGTACGTGGGTGAGTTCGAGTTCAAGGGCTCGTAACACGATCGGGGAGAGTTTGCTTCGGTCGACTTCCTTCATCAACCGCTCGATCATGTACGGAGTCCAGAACTGCTCGATGTGATGGGCGACCGCATGCTCCGGCGCCGTGTGCGCTGGGACATTTGCCGCAATCTGATTTGCCATTCGCACAATTGACTCGAGTTCAACATCGCCCAATGACGTGTGCTCCCGCAAGCCCTGCGGCCCTTTAAGGCTGGGTGCGATATCGACCGCGGTCACTTTGTACTCCGGGCAGTTGGTTGCCCAATCTGAATACTCTGTAGTGATGACGTTGGCGCCACTCTCCGGGAAGTGGAATGTCGTATACACGACACCGGCGGGAACTTCGTCGGTGATGCGCGCTTTCATAATCGTCTCGCCAACGCGACTCGTCAAACGCACCCAGGAACCATCTTCAATGCCCCGCAATTGGGCATCCGATTCATGAATATCAAGGATGTCCTCCGAGTGCCACACAACGTTGGGTGTCCTTCTCGTCTGTTGGCCGACGTTGTACTGACTCAGAATGCGCCCGGTGGTAAGGAGCAACGGGAACTTCCGCGTGGCCTTCTCGTCAGTAGGCACATAAGGCGTGACCATGAAGCGGCCCTCACCTCTTACGAAACGATCAATGTGCATGACAGGCGTACCCTCTGGATGGGCGGCATTGCAGGGCCATTGGATACTGCCCAACTCGTCCAGCTTGGCAAATGAAACCCCGCTGAATGTAGGTGTTGTCGCAGCTATCTCATCCATGATTTGAGCCGCGTTCTCATAGCCCATCTCATAGCCCATCGCCGTCGCAAGATCGCAGGTGACTTCCCACTCTGACTTACCCGTTTTAGACGGCATCACAGGACGGACCCGGTTTATGCGCCGTTCGGCATTGGTGAAGGTTCCGTCCTTCTCAAGGAAAGAGGTACCCGGCAGGAATACATGGGCGAATTTAGAAGTCTCATTCAAGAAAAGATCTTGAATGATGACAAGCTCCATTGAACGGAGGGCAGCATGGACATGTGAAATATTTGGATCGGACTGGGCAATGTCTTCACCTTGAATGTACAAGCCCTTGAAGTCGCCTGATATCGCCGAATCGAACATGTTGGGAATTCGCATACCCGGCTTGGCGCTTATAACGGTCTTCCACTGAATTTCGAAGATCTCGCGGGTCTTCGGATTGGAGATGTGGCGGTAACCAGGCAGCTCATGTGGGAAGGAGCCCATATCGCACGAGCCCTGCACGTTGTTCTGACCGCGAAGAGGATTGACACCTACGCCGGGACGGCCGATATTTCCAGTTGCCATAGCCAAGTTGGCGATACCCATGACCATTGTTGATCCTTGGCTGTGCTCTGTAACTCCGAGACCGTAATAGATAGCAGCATTGGGAACAGTGGCATAGAGACGGGCAGCCTTGCGAACTTCCTCGGCAGGAACACGTGTAGATGCTTCGAGAGCTTCCGGACTGTTCTCGGGAAGTCGGATGAACTCCTCCCATCGTGCAAAGGATTCAAGATCGCATCGCTCGTTTACGAACTCGCGGTCAATAAGTCCTTCTTCAGCAATGACATGGGCCATTGCGTTGATGATTGCCACGTTGGTTCCGGGAAGAAGTTGCAGATGGTGGGTAGCCTCGACATGCGGTGTCCGCACCAATTCAATCTGACGTGGATCGACAACGATGAGCTTGGCACCCTTCCGCAATGCCTGCTTCAACCGCGCTGCGAAAACAGGGTGGGCCGCCGTCGGATTGGCGCCAATCAGTAGGACAAGGTCGGCGTGCTCGACGGATTCGAAGTCTTGCGTGCCAGCGGAGGTTCCGAAGGTCTGGCTCAATCCATAGCCGGTCGGAGAATGGCAGACACGTGCGCACGTATCAACGTTGTTATTTCCGAAGGCGGCGCGGACCATCTTCTGCACGACAAAAACTTCTTCGTTGGTGCAGCGTGAGGATGTGATTCCGCCAATGCTCTCCAATCCATGTTTGGCCTGAAGGGCCTTTAATTTTGTGGCCGCGTAATCAATGGCATGCTCCCATGTCACGGTGCGCCAAGGATCGGTGATGCTCTCGCGGATCATCGGCGTTGTTACGCGATCCTCGTGCGTTGCATAACCCCACGCAAACCGTCCCTTAACGCATGAGTGACCCTCGTTGGCTCCACCATCCTTATATGGCACCATGCGGACGAGTTCATCGCCGCGCATTTCCGCCTTGAACGAGCACCCGACTCCGCAATATGCGCAGGTAGTAATGATGGATCGTGTCGGTGTGCCAATTGTGTACAGAGTCTTTTCGGTCAGAGCGCCGGTTGGGCATGCTTGAACGCAGGCGCCGCAGGAGACACATTCGCTTTCAATGAATGATGTTCCCGAAGATGAAACGCGCGCCTCAAAGCCGCGGTTCTCGATAGTCAGTGCGAAAGTCCCTTGTACTTCATCGCATGCGCGAACGCATCGGTTGCAGACAATGCACTCGGTTGAATCGAAAGTGAAATACGGGTTCGTCTCATCCTTCGGAAGGTCGAGGTGAGTTCGACCCTCGTATCGAACTTCCTTTAGTCCTACTCGCTTTGCCATCCCGTGCATTTCGCACTCATCGCCGGTGGCGCACACTTCCGGATGATCTGACATGTAAAGTTCCATGACGCCTTGACGAATTCGATCAAGACGATCGCTATTCGTCGAAACCTTCATTCCCTCTGCAACTGGGGTTGTGCACGATGACGGTGTTCCATTGCGGCCGTCGATTTCGACGACACAGAGACGACAGGAACCGAAGGCGTTAAGTCGGTCTGTCGCACACAATTTCGGAATTGAGATGCCGGCGATCGCTGATGCGCGCATAATCGAAGTATCAGAGGGAACCGCGACTGAGACACCGTCGATTTCTACCTGAACGATCTCCTGGCTCTTACCTGCGGGCGTGCCGTAATCAGGCTCGATAAGTAGGGTCATCGTTGGTCCCTCGCTCTCCGGTCGAAGTCCTCACTAAAATGTAGCATTGCACTGCGTACGGGCAAGGGTGTTAGGCCGCCCATCGCGCATAAAGATCCATCGGTCATCACTTCGCATAGGTCCAGAAGAAGCTTCTTGTTCGCCTCTACGTCTTGACCCACAATGATCTTTTCAATCGTCTCTGCTCCGCGTACCGAGCCTACTCGGCATGGCGTGCACTTGCCGCATGACTCAATGGCACAGAATTCCATTGCGAATTTGGCCTGCTGGGCCAGATCAACGCTCTCATCAAAGACGACCACCCCGCCATGCCCCAGCATGCCGCCTGCGGCAAGGAGGGATTCGTAGTCCATGGAAATGCCCATAGACGAGACAGGTAGATATGCGCCGAGTGGTCCGCCGATTTGAACCGCGCGCACCGGGCGTCCCGTCAGTGTCCCATCTCCATAGTCATTGACCAAGGTATCCAATGTGATGCCGAAGGATGTCTCGACAATTCCGCCACGCGCAATGTTGCCGGCAAGTTGAAATACCTGAGTACCGACTGAGCGACCTACGCCTCTGCGCTGATACGCCTCTGCGCCGTCGGCAAGTATCGCGGGCACCGTTGCCAAGGTGAGGACATTGTTGATCACGGTGGGCTTGTCGAAGAGACCGTGAATCGCGGGAAGTGGAGGTTTAGACCTCACAACGCCACGCTTGCCTTCAATGCTTTCCAGCATGGCCGTTTCTTCGCCGCACACATATGACCCACCGCCTAGGCGGGTCCGAATATCAAACTCAAAGTCACTGCCAAGTACCTTCTTACCCAGCCACCCGAATTCCCTCGCGATTTCAATGGCGCGATTAAGGGTTTCATACGCAGTTGGATATTCCGAACGAACATAAATGACGCCTTCGGTGGCACCTACTGCCAGGCCTGCGATTGTCATTCCCTCAAGGAGAGTAAAGGGATCGCCTTCCATCAACATGCGGTCGGCGAAAGTTCCCGAATCTCCCTCGTCGGCGTTGCAGCAGATGTACTTTCGATCTGCGCTGGTGGCCATAACCGTGCGCCACTTGATGCCTGCGGGAAAACCTGCGCCGCCACGTCCGCGTAGTCCTGACTGGGTGACTTCAGTGACGATCTGCTCTTGCTCCATCGCAAGAGCCCTACGAAGTCCAACCAATCCGCCATGCTCTTGATAATCAGAAAGTGAGAGTGGATCCACGACTCCGACGCGGGCAAAGGTGACTCGATCTTGACGGGCTAGCCATTCGATGTCCTCGGTCTTGCCTAAAGCCAGGGCATGATCTCCGCCGAGATGAAAACCAGAATCGAAAAGTGAATCTACATCTGCTGCTGTAACTGGTCCGTATGCAACTCTTCCTTCTGTGGTCACGACCTCTACTAGCGGCTCCAACCAGAGAGCACCACGGGAGCCGTTGCGCACAATGTCTACGCTGATTCCACGCTTGATGGATTCGGCCTCTATTGCGAGAGCTACAAGATCGGCGCCGATTGAGCGCGCTGCCGAATCCTGGGGAACGTAAATTGTGGTGGTCAAGATTTCACCTGCATCTGTGCTGCATCCTTAAGTCCTTGTGCGCTGGCCCGACCCATTAGCACCCCGTTTACCATCGCAGAAGGTCCAAGCGCGCAGTTGCCTAGGCAGTACACGGACTTGAGTTCGACATCCTCGCCAGCCTCGTCCATCCGCGCGTTGAACACCTTCTCAACTTCATCGACAAGGTCTCTGCATCCCACTGCCTGACATGCTTCTGCCACGCAGATCCGCAACGTTGTTGCAGCCGGTGGGCTTGTGCGCAGATCGTGGTAATAGGTAAGGACTCCGTGCACATCTGCGCGCGAGACGTTGCATGCCTTTGCTACGAGTTCGACATCCTGCTCGTGCACGTAGCCAAATTCTTCTTGCAGCGCCTGTAGGGAAATGAGAATGGGCCCAGGTTTGTCGCACGTAGTAGCAAGAACGGCAGATGCCGCATCAACAGACCAAGGGGCGTATGTCATTAGAACAACCCCACCACTTTCCCGTCCACATAGTCAATACGCTCACTCGACGGCACCTTCGGCAGGCCTGGCATGGTCATGATTTCTCCGCAGACCATGACTATGAACTCGGCTCCCGCTGACAATCGAACTTCGCGAATATTGATCGAGTGCCCCGTGGGCGCACCTCGCAACGCTGCATCGGTTGAGAACGAATACTGCGTCTTGGCCACGCAGATAGGGAATTCTCCGTAACCGCTCTCCTGCAACTCCTTGATCTTGGCTCGGACTTTTGAATCCGCCGTGACCTCATGCGCACCGTAAATACGCTTAGCCACTGCGTTGACTTTGTCCCAGAGCGGGGCTTCATCAGGATAGACGAAGGTGACCGTGCTAGGAGTCTCACAAAGTTCTACAACGGCTTGTGCGAGATCGGTTGCTCCCTTGCCACCATCTGCCCAATGCGTGGCAAGAACGATGCGAACTCCCAATCCTTCGACTCGCTTACGAAGAAGAGCCACTTCAGCTTCTGTATCGCTCGTGAAGTGGTTGATGGATACAACAACAGGCATACCGTATACGTCGCGAATATTGGAGACATGCTTCTCAAGATTGACGATCCCGGCTTCTAGTGCCGAGAGGTTCTCTTCGGTAATTGTCTTAAGGTCTGCCCCGCCGTGATATTTCAATGCTCGAATCGTCGCGACAAGAACACAGGCCGATGGTCGAAGCCCCGACTTGCGGCACTTGATGTCGATGAACTTTTCAGCACCGAGGTCGGCGCCGAACCCGGCCTCTGTCACAACATAATCTGCCAACTTCATCGCCGAAGTCGTCGCAACTACGGAGTTGCAGCCATGCGCAATGTTGGCAAAGGGGCCACCATGAACAAAGGCTGGAGTGTTCTCTAGGGTTTGGACCAGGTTGGGTTGGAAAGCATCCTTCAAGATAACGGTCATCGCGCCTTGCGCGTTGAGGTCGCTGGCAAGTACAGGCTTCTTGTCCTTCGTGTAAGCGACAACGATCTTGCCAATTCGGGTCTTCAGATCCTCGATGGTTGTCGCCAAGCAGAAGATCGCCATGATCTCTGATGCAACAACAATGTCGAAGCCGTCTTCGCGCGGATAGCCATTTCCAACGCCGCCGAGCGAGACCACGATGTCGCGGAGAGCTCGATCGTTCATATCGACGACGCGCTTCCACGTCACGCGTCGCACATCAATATTGAGCGCGTTCCCATGGTGAATGTGGTTGTCGAGGAGTGCAGCGAGTAGGTTGTTTGCCAGTGCGATCGCGCCGAAGTCGCCCGTGAAATGAAGATTGATATCCTCCATCGGCACAACTTGGGCATATCCGCCGCCTGCAGCGCCGCCCTTCATTCCAAATACCGGCCCGAGGGATGGCTCGCGTAGACAGATCATGGCGTCCTTGCCGATAACGCGGAGCGCATCGCCTAAACCAACCGTCGTCGTGGTCTTGCCTTCGCCTGCTGGGGTGGGGCTGATCGCGGTAACGAGGATGAGTTTGCTGTTGTCGCGTTTGGGAAGGGAATCCAGATATTTGAGGCTTACCTTCGCTTTGTAGTGGCCATAAGGTTCGAGATTTGATGGATCGATCCCTAATACCGCGCCAATTTCGTTGATTGGCTTCATCGTTGCAGCCTGTGCGATTTCAATATCTGACACTTTTCAACCCTTCATTTCTCTGATTGCTGAGGTTAGCGCGGGGATTACTTTGTGAAGGTCGCCGATGATCGCGTAATCTGCATAAGCCATGATCGGTGCTTCTGGATCTGTATTGATGACCACGATTGTCTTGCTGTTCTTACACCCGGCAATGTGTTGCATCGCCCCGCTAATGCCGGCGGCGATGTAGAGATCGGGTGCAACTTTGGTGCCAGTCTGACCAACTTGCTCGGCGTGTGGGCGCCAGCCCGCGCTTGTAACTACGCGCGAGCATCCGACGGCTCCGCCAAGCAACCCGGCTAGCTCCTCGAGTTGAGCAAACCCATCGGGTCCACCGACACCTCGGCCACCGGAAACAATGACCTTTGCATCGGCCAAAGTCACTCCACCTTTAGAAGTTTCACCTCCACGACTAAGGACTCGAACCAACAAGTCCGAGGATTCGAGATGAGGTTCGAAGAATTCAACAGAAGCAGCCGACGCACCGGCAACCGGCTCGGCCTCAACTGAAAATGCGAGAACCGTCGCAATCAGAAGATCGGAATGAACGTACGCCTCTTCCAATAGGTTGGCGGCCCACCGTGCGCGTGTTACCGAATGTGGCGTGCCTGGCGTTTTACTCAGGGATATCACGTTGCATTCAGCGGCCATCGGCAGGTCGAGGATGGTGGCCAAGTGCGCCAATTGCTCGTTGCCGCGCGGGCTCCCTGCAGCAAGAACCGCAGCAGGTTTGAGCCTTTCGACTAATTCGGCAAGAGCGCGACCGCTTGCCGCCGGCGTGTAGTCCGTGAGACCTGCATGCTTGGCCACATGGAGAGTTGAGGCACCATGCTCGCCGACGGCTGAGGCAAGTGAAGCTCCCGCTTCACCAATGGCGACGGCCTGAACATCCTCACCGAGTTTTCGAGCGGCAGTAATTGCGCGCAATGAGAGCGGATCAAGCTCTCCCAAATCGTGATCGACCAATACCAAGATCATGCGAGTATTCCAATCGTCTTAAGCACTTCGACTAAAGCGGGCACGGCTTCGGGACCACTGCCGAGAACCTGTGCACCAGCGGTGTTCGACGGAGCGACGCTAAGCGAGACCTTCTCCAACTTGGGCACGCGCGGCGTCGGTTTCTTGTGATCAATCGGCTTCTTGCGCGCCTGTATGCGACCCGGAACCGATGGATATCGTGGGATGTTAAGTCCATCGCGAACCGTGATCACAGCGGGCAGCGGAACTTCATAGATCTCGCGCGTCGTACCCACAACTCGCTCGCAATGTGCGATGCCGTTTTCGATCTTCATGCTCTTAACATTTGTCACGATAGGACGCCCGAGTGCATGGGCAACGCGGATGTGAATTTGATACCCGGCGCTGTCAGCGGACTCGGCGCCGAAAATCAGGAGATCAAAATTCGTCTCCTCGGCTTTGATTGCTTCGACCAACGCCGCAGCAGTCGCCTGCGGATCCCAATCCTCGCCCTCAGTTTCAAGAAGGATTCCGCGAGTTGCTCCAATTGCCAACTGCGAGCGGAGTTGCTCTTCAGCATCTGTTGGTCCAAGGGTCAAGAGGGTGAGCGAGCCGCCCATTTGTTCAACGAGTTGAACGCCGGCCTCCACTGCATTCTCCTCGTGTGGGCTTATGCCAAAACCAAGATGCTTGGTGTCGATATCGCGCGAATCCGGCGTCAGCACAAAAGTGCTTCCGGCCAATACGACTCGCTTCAGGCAGACAAGTACATCCATTACGACAAGATCCTCTCGTTGGCAGGGTCGAATAGTGGTGTTGCACCGACACCAGCGACTGTTACGGGGTATTGCTCGCCGAGGTACTCAACAAGGAATTTGGCGCCCATGACTGCCTTCTCCGTAGGCAAGTACGTCATGAGAACGTGCTTGCCAATTGACGGTGCCGAACCCGCACTTGTGACGTAGGAACGACGACCATGCGCATCGACGATCGGCGAACCGTCAAGGTTGAGGATCGGCTCCCGTCCCAGCATGTAACGCTTCTCCCCCGTTGAGGAAGTGTGATCATCGACGGTGAGCGAACACAGTGTGGCCGCGGGTGCGACTTCGCGATGAGCTAGGTGGGCAGCCTTTCCGATGAAATCCTGCTCTTTGAGTTTGGGCGTCTGCATGCCTGCTTCTACGACGTTGTACTCGGTCTCGAGTTCTGCGCCATAAGCACGGTAGCTCTTCTCTAGACGTCCGGTAGTCCCGTAAACGCCAATTCCGACAGGGATTAACGAATGCGCCTTGCCGGCCTCCCAGATCAGATCCCACAACTTCGCGCCTTGCTCGATTGGAATGTAAAGCTCCCATCCGAGTTCACCAACATAGGAAATACGAGATGCGAGAACTCGCAAAGGACCCATTTCAATTACTCGACAGGTGCTGAATTTGAAACCCGCGTTAGAGAGGTCATCTGATGTGATCGAAGAGAGGATGTTTCGAGCATTTGGTCCCCAGACACCGATTGTTGTGAATGAGGAAGTCTGATCGAAGATCTGTGCCGAGCCATCGCTTGGTAGTTGATCCGAGAACCATTTCTTGTCGGCCATTCCGTGAGCACCACCAGTAACGACTCGGAAGTGGTCCTTCCCAAGTCGCATGATCGTTAGGTCGGATTTGAAACCGCCGTTAGGAGCGAGTACCGGCGTATAGACGACTCTGCCAACTGCCACATCCATCTGCCGAACTGCGACTTTCTGGACCACTGACAATGCTGCAGGTCCCGTCACATCGAAGATTGCGAATGCGCTCAAGTCCACTACACCGGCGGTTTCGCGCATCTGCAAGTGTTCGGCGTTGATGATCGGTGACCACCAGCGAGCTTCCCACTCGGACGTACGAGGCATAACCCGATCGCCGAACTTCTCCAGCAATCCCGCGTTCGACGCGTACCAGAATGGACGCTCCCAACCGACGGTCTCGAAGAACTCTGCGCCAAGTGCCTTCTCTTGGGCGTAGAAAGGAGATAGACGGACATTGCGGTTGCTCTCCCATTGTTCTGATGGATGAACAATTCCGTAGGTCTTATTGAAACCTTCAGCTGTGCGCGCCTTGATGTGATAGGTCGTCTTCTGGTGCTCATGGAATCTGGCAATATCGGATGAGTGCAGATCGATTTCAGATTGTCCGAGAACCATCCACTCTGCAACGCTCTTGCCGGTTCCAGGACCTTCCTTGACCCATACAGCCGACGCTGTCCACAATCCTTTGACTTCCGGTGTCTCGCCGAGAATTGGCATTCCATCCGGTGTCAGGGAAAGGATTCCGTTGATTGCGTACTTCTCGCGCACATTCTCATCGCCGATGATGGATGGCATAAGTTCGAGTGAGTGTTCATCTTGCAGATCAAAATCATCCTGCGTGAATGGAAACTCGGTTGGCGAAAGCGCTGCGGTTGCGTTCGAAGGAATGTCCTCAGGTGTGTAGAGAATCGGTCGGTGGGCGTACGAGCCAACTTCCAGGCCCGTGCCGTGCTGACGTTCGTACATATTGGTGTCCATGTCGCGGATAATCGGCCATTCGATATCGCCGCGTGAATCCGCGAAGAATGGCACTGGTCCGATGTCCTTCATCTGGTGCACTGCCGGTGTAAGCGGAATGGATGCACCCGCCATCTTGGCAAGACGTGGGCTCCAGCATCCGGTTGCTATGACAACGTACTCAGCTTCGATATCACCTTGGTCAGTGCGGACTCGGCGAATACGTCCGTCTTCCACGTCCATACCCAAGACTTCAATGTTGGCAAAAGTCTGCAGCGCTCCCATCTCGACAGCCTTCTCGCGCATGAGGGTTCCGGCACGAAGGGAGTCGACCACGCCCACTCCAGGGGTGTAGAAGCCGCCAAGAATGACGGTCTCATCAATGTACGGAACTAGTTCTTTCACTTCCGCGGGCGTCACAATTCGCGATCCTTCGATTCCCCACGATTTGCCTGACGAAATGCGCCTCTGCAGCTCTTGCATTCGCTCTGGTGTGCGGGCGACTTCAATACCGCCACATTCGGTGAAGGTGCCAAGTTCTTTGTACTGCCGCACGCTGTCGGCCGTGATGGCAGTCATCTCTTTGGAGTGGTCCACCGGAAAAATAAAGTTGGACGCGTGCCCCGTGGATCCTCCAGGGTTTGGCAGCGGTCCCTTATCGATCTGCACCAAGTCTCGCCAGCCCAGTCGAGCCAGATGGTAAGCGATGCTATTCCCTACGATTCCAGCACCGATGACAACTGCCTTGGCCTTGCTTGGAACTGTGCTCATGGCTCGATCCTTTTCTTGTTATGGCTTACGTGTTGTTAGAGATTTCTTCTGATACTTCCTTCAAAACCTTCGACGTGATCCTGCATCGCTTTCGCCGCCGCCTTTGCGTCGTTATTGCGAATGGCAATCAACAATGCACGATGTTCGATTACCGCCTCGGATAAGTCTTCGACTCGGTCTAGGGCAAGGAACCAAATTCGCAATGCATGGCCGTAGTACTGCTCAAGGGTGGATTCCAAAAACGAATTGTGCGTGCACTGGTAGATGTGTCGATGAATTCGCTGATCAAGCTGAATCAACTTGGTCATATTGGGATCGCCTTTGATGGCATCGATTTCGACAATTAGTTGCACGGTGATTTCGCGATCCTCTGGAGTGGATCGTTGAGCAGCCAGACTTGCCGCCTTAATTTCCAGGACGGCGCGCACTTCAGAGATCGATGACAAGTTCTGCACATCAACACTTGCCACGAACATTCCGCGACGCGGATATACATCGACAAGCTTTTCACTTGCCAGCGCGCGCAGAGCCTCTCGGATTGGCGTACGTCCAAAACCCAACGTCTGCATGAGTTCGGCTTCGTTGATAAGGGAACCAGGTTCGAGTTCGAGGGAGACGATCATCGAGCGTATCCGGCTGTAGGCCTCGTCAGATTGAGAGAGGTTGCTCTTGCTTGCCCGTGCAGGAAGGGCGGCCAGAATCATGCAAGTGATGATATATCAGTGTCAATCAGATAGATACATAAGACTTAACCTTTTTTTCCCGGCAGAAACGCCTGTACAGATCCTCAAAAATGCGTTAGCGTGCGCTAACCTATTCATATGGCCGATCTCTGGGAGGTAATCAGTGACCCGCACCGGCGACATCTGGTCCAGCTGCTGGCAGGAGGAGAAAAGACCGTGACCGAGCTGGCCGCCCACTTCCCCGTCAGTCGTTCGGCCACCTCGCAACACCTTCTGCTGCTGGTGGAGGTAGGTCTGGTCACAGCCCGCAAAGCCGGTCGCAACCGCTACTACCGCTTGAAGGAAGACGGCATGGTCCGGCTGCAACGGATGTTCGACACCTTCTGGAACTACGAACTCGATCTACTCGTATCGCAAGCGCAACAACTTCATGACAACAAAGGAGAGAACTAATGGCTTACGACAGAACTGTCTTTCTACCAATTGACCCGAACGCGGCATTTGATTTGGTCACCCAGCCCGAGCGCCTTCGCCGATGGTGCGCGATTTCAGCGCGCGTTGATCTTTGCCTGGGAGGTGAATTTCGCTGGACGATAACCCCGGGAAACGTCGCGCTTGGCACTGTCACCGAGATCGAGCCAGGCCGACTCGTGTCGTACGCCTTTGGCTGGGTAAGTGATCCAAACTTGCCACCTGGCACCTCAAAAGTCACGATCACGATGGAGCCCTTCAACAACGGAACCAACGTCCGTCTCGTGCATGAGGGATTGACCAAAGAGCAAGAAGTTGATCATGCCGAAGGCTGGGATCATTTCTTGGAAAGGCTGGTTGGGTACGCAACCACCGGCAAGGAAGCTGCTGATCCGTGGAATGCCGCTCCGGACAACTTGGACGAAATCAAGAGTGCCGATGCCTCACTGGTCATCGCCCAATTAATTCTTCAGGAAGTGAAACCATCAGATCTGTCGAAGCCAACGCCGTGCGCGGATTTCAATCTCCAGCAACTGATTGACCATCAGTACAAAACAATCGTCGACGTCGCAGAGAGCCTTGGAATCAAAGCGCCCGTCACTCCCGACCCGTCCTTCGAAGTACGGCTCGCTGATCTAGCGCAGAAGATCGTAGAAGCATTCCAACACCGCGGCCTGGGCGGAACCCTCCAACTCGGACCCCATACTCTGCCGGCGAACATTGTTGCGAATATCTTGAATATCGATCTGCTCATCCACGCACTTGATATCGCACAATCGATTCATCAAGAAATCGCGGTTGCGCCTGCATTAGCAGATTACGTCCTTGCACTCTCCCGACAAACGGTCTCCCCGGAAGTTCGTGCATCTGGCGCGTTTGCCGAGGAAATCCCCGTCAGTGACGCCGACGAGAGCCTAAAGAGACTTCTAGCCTTTACGGGGCGGAAATTCTGAAGGAGAAATCAGGCAGATTCTTTCCAAGCCGCTTCCAACGTTTGAGTAAACGCCTCTAGCGGCTGTGCACCCGAGATTCCGAACTTCATGTCAAAGACGAAGAACGGAACTCCGCTGGCTCCCAAAGAATGTGCCATCCGTCCATCCTCTTCCACTTGGTCGCGATAATTGTCTGAGGCCAGGACTCCGCGCGCGAGGTTATGATCGATACCGACTTCATCAGTAATGACCAGCAAGTCCTCCGGCTTAAAGAGCGGGCGCCCCTCTTCGAAGTATCCGCGATACATCGCTTCTAGAAGCTCGTCCTGTTTGCCGATCTCTCCAGCCATAAGGAGTAGGCGGTGGGCGTCGGCTGTGTTTCCAGACAAGGTTTCATCGAGTTTGTAGCACAAGCCTTCACCATCAGCGATCGCGCATACATTGGCCTGCATCTGGGCAATCTGCGATTCGGGTGCGCCGTATTTGCGCGCCAAATACTGACTCGTTGGGACTACTTCGGAGATTTCAGGTTGAAGTTGAAAAGCCCGATGCCGCACGACCACGGCCTCTCGATGAGGAAAGTTGGCGAGCGCCTTCTGCAGACGGCGCCGCCCGATGAAACACCATGGACATACGACATCGGACCATACGTCGATAATCATGGAGATATCTTACTTGCGAATATCCTTGATCTTTTTTGAGGCTTTCTCTGCCACTTTGCTCGCATTGTCGAGCACCTCTTTAGCTTTGCCAGCGGCGACATCGATCTTTCCCTCAGCGGTGAGTTTCTTGCTTCCGGTCAGATCTCCCAGTGCCTGCTTGGCATGGCCTTTGGCTTGTTCGATTTTTCCAGTCATTGCTCTGCCCTTCGTTATGACACCAACTTCATGTGTCGTTTCCACTCTAAACCTGAATGGCACCGGCAGCGACTTGAAAAACCTCACAGCTACGCATAAGCGGCGGAACAATCCTTTAGGCTACCTCTCATGGCTTTTAGGCGCGGAACTCCCAATGACAAAGGCTGGCGCGATCTGGAAGAGGTCGCAGATCCGCCTCATCTGGGTGAGACCTTTCCGCAGGAGTTCGATCCTCTTCTCGTTATGCATCACCTCTCCGATTTGCATGTATGTGATGCACAGTCACCTATTCGCCCTGAATTTCTCGATCGCTGGGCAGATCCAGATAGTCCGATACGTGAGCAAGTCGGGACCATCGGCACCTATCGCCCGCATTCGATGCTCTCGCCCCATGTAGTTGAAGCCATGGTTCAATCGCTCAATCGCATTACGGTAGGTCCGTTGTCTGGGCATCCTGTTGATGCAGCTATCGTCTCCGGTGACACAACCGATAACGCGCAGAAAAACGAAGTCAACTGGTATCTCGCGCTTCTGGACGGTTTGGCCATTCGACCCGATTCTGGGAACTTCAACAAATATGAAGGTGTCATTGATGACGGAGCCGATCACTACGACGTGAAGTACTGGCATCCGCATGGCACGCCCTCAGGCAAGGTGGATGACGATGCGCGTACAAAGTACGGCTTTCCTGTCGTGCCTGGTTTATTGGATTCATGCAGGGCGCCCTTCGATGCCACCGGATTGGATGTGCCGTGGTTCGCGGTACATGGCAATCACGATGCCTTGCTGCAAGGTACCGTCACTCCCAACGAGGCAACCAGCATTGAGATGATGGGAAACAAGCGTTACGAATCCCTCCCCTCATCCCTTACCTTGGAAGCCACCCTCGGTGCCTTTAACGAGACTGGTCCTGCTGACTATCCGGCATCAAGTGATGCCTCCTACGTCGAGGTAACCGCTGATGTCGAAAGGCGTGCATTGGAGCGCGGACAATTCGCCGCCCTTCATCTTGAGTCACCAGGTTCGCCGAAAGGCCATGGTTTCAGCAAGAAGAACGTGGAAGAGAAGACGATGTACTACGCCGCTGATGTCGGAAAAGTGCGACTGATCGTGATTGACAGCGTCAATCAGTTCGGCGGATGGCAAGGCTCACTTGATGAGACACAATTTGCCTGGTTAGAAGCCGAAATCGCAAACTCATCTAAGCCCGTTGTTCTCTCGTCTCACCATCCGTTGATGTTGATGTTCAATGACTATGCCCCTGTTGGACGACGTGTATGTCGCGAAGAGATCGGTGAAATGCTTTCCAAATATCCGCAGGTGATCCTCTGGTTAGCAGGACATGAGCACCGGCATCATGTCGAATGGATCGGTCGGCAAGATGGCACCACGGGTTTCTGGATGGTCGAGACTGCATCACATATCGACTGGCCGCAGCAGTCCCGCACTGTGGAGGTTGTGCAAGACAAAGTAGGAGATATTTACATCGGCCTAAGCGTTGTCGATCATGTTGCAGGCAGCAATTACTCGTTGGCTCAGACGCCGCTAGAGATCGCGGCCCTGTCACGGGTACTCAGCGCCAACGTGTGGCAGAGGCGAGAAGAACTAGGCGCCAAACACGGTTTCACCTGGTATGAAGGCGTGCCTGAATCCAGAAATACGGTTCTGCGTATTGCGCGGCGCTAGTGACTAAGCGTCAAGCAGGACAGATGTCGCATTAATCTCGACATCCACCGTTGAACCCTCAACGAACTGCAAGGCTTGCGCGCTCGGCATCGAGATGTAGAGGAGGCTGTTGTCGGCGATCATCCTGACTGCGATGCGAGTTAGTGGTCCAAGGAATGTTCGGGTTGCAACCGTAGCGGTAGCAGGTCCACGTCCTTCGGAGAGTCTAAGTGAAAGTTGTTCTGGTCGGATCAAAGCCATACCCGTCTTGCCGGTTGGTGCTCCCGCCTCCGATGCACGCAACGCGAGTTTGTGTCCAAAGACGCTGAGTTCGGTAGCTGAAAGAATCTCTGCGGGCAACAAATTCATGGCACCCACGAACTTAGCGACCTTCACGTTCGCGGGAGTCAGATACACCTCTTGCGGAGGCGCGCATTGCTCGAGTACACCATGGCGCATAACGCCGACCCGGTCAGCGATTGCCATCGCCTCCTCTTGATCATGTGTCACGAATAGCGTTGTGGTGCCCACTTCTACCTGAATGCGCTTGATCTCATCGCGGAGTTGGGTGCGGACCTGGGCATCAAGGGCTGATAAAGGTTCATCAAGAAGAAGAACGTTGGGTTGGATTGCCAAAGCGCGAGCAAGTGCAACGCGTTGCTGCTGGCCACCGGACAATTGGTGAGCCAGACGGTTCCCCATGCTTCCAAGGCCGACGAGCTCCAATAGTTCCTGCGCCTTCGCGCGACGCTTCTCCCGATCGACTTTGCGAACGCGCAGGCCATACGCGACGTTCTCAAGGACGGACATGGTGGGAAAGAGAGAGTAAGCCTGGAAGACCATTCCCATATTCCGCTTATTTGCCGGAACTCCCGCAATGTCTTTTCCGTTGATGATGATCTGTCCCTGATGATCTGTATCCAGTCCTGCCAGAATTCGCAGTGCCGTGGTTTTGCCGCAGCCGGACGGACCAAGGAGAGCGACGAGCTCGCCTGGTGCCAATTCGAGGCTGAAATCCTCGAGGGCGACCGCCTCACCGTAGACCTTACGAAGACCCTTAAGTTGAACTGAAACTCTGTTCTCCGTCGTCACGCTGCAGCCTCCTGTGTTTTATTTGATCTAAAGGATTTCGGCAAAATGGCAAAGACAAGGACTAATAGCCAAGCTCCAACCAACGCCAGTACTGAAAGTGCAATCGCCGCCAAAATATGGCCCTGCGAAATATTCGCGATCCAAGTTGGGAATGTATCCCAGTGCAGAATGACCGCGAGAGTGAATTCGCCCAGTGAGAGCGCAACCGCGAGGAAGATCGCCCCATTGACGGCGCTGCGGATAGTTGGAACCACAACGAACATCAGAGTCTGACGCATCGAGGCACCAGATGAACGCGAGGCCTCCACTAGTGTCACCAGCGGTATGGAGGAAAGGCCGACATCAAGGGCTCGATACGTGTACGGCATCGAAATGATCACGTACAGGAAGGAGAGTTCGTAAACCGTGGATTGAAGAAAGACTGGGAAAGCGGTGGAAACACCCAACGCAAATGAAATAACCGGGACCACGAGAGGCACAAGGCAGATGAACTCAATGAGCCTCTTCCATCGGGCGCCGCCCAGGTGGAGATAGACAATGGTAGGCACCATCAAGACCAGTACCGCGACTGCAGTGAGAATCGCCAACCGGAATGAGACGCCTAGATTGGTGCGGAAGCCATCCTGCTGAATGGCCCATTGGAAATTCGAAAAATTGTGAGTTGTCGCGCCGTTTGCCCGCAAGGAGAATTCAGTCGCCGCAATGATTGGGAAGACAAAGAAAGCCGTCGCAGCCAACAGAACGAGGTAGTTCACATAATTGAGTTTGCGCTTCATGATTTGACCCTGGAGAAGCGGAGAACCAATAAGTAGATTGACATGACAACAATGGAGACGCCGATCATCGAGACGGCCATGGCATGACCCAAGTGCTCTTGGTTGGCAATGACGTTTCCGTCAACCAAGTTGCCAATGAGCAGTGGCATCAGTGGCAATGTTCCCGCCGTCATTGCGCGAGCCGTCGCATAAGCGGAGAAGGCATTTGCAAAAAGCAAGAGCGCAGTAGAAAGAAATGCAGGGAATAGAAGAGGAACGGCAACCCTGGTGAAGTACGAAAGACGCGTGCCACCGAGGGAATCATTTGCCTCGCGCAATTCTGGTTTCACGTTCTCAAGGGCGGGCGAATAAATGAGGACCATAAGAGGAATCTGGAAGAAGCAATAAACCAAGATGATTCCAGTGGTTGAAAACATAGTGAATGAGCCCTTGTAGAGGTCCCAACCAACTGCCTTCAGCGATTTCGTGACCAAACCCTCGGTTCCGAAAGCTGCCATGAACATGAAGGCAAGTGGGACACCGCCGGTGTTGGCTAGCACTGAGGCCGTAGCGGCGACGGCGCGTCTGGTGCGCGAGCCGGTCTTGACGATCGCGCCAGCAATAAGGGATCCGGCAATGGCGCCGATCATCGCTGAGATAAATGAAAGACGGATGGAGACGAGGAATGAGTGCCCATAAACGCCCTTGAAGCATTCGGCAAAGTTATCGAGGGTGAATTTTCCGTCATTGTTAAGGAAAGCATCGCGGATGATAAATGCCAGCGGAAAGACTAGGAAGTACGCCACAAAGGCGAGAAATGGAAGTAGAGGGAGCAGCGATTTAAATGAGCTGAACCGATGCTTGTAAGGAAGCGGACCGGCACCCTTTCGGGCACCGGTCCGCTCTGCAACTAGTTGTGACAAGTTGCTGACCTTAGATCTTTGGCCAGGCTGACTTCAACAAGTCTGTAGCAGTGGCCTGTTGTGCCAAGGTTGGAAGAACCGACTTTGGCAGGTTTGCTGGGACCGAGACTGCCTTAGCAGGCGTGGTCTTGGTTCCCTTGCGGATCATTTGGACGTTGGTGATCGGAGTAGCTCCACCCATTACGTAGGTGTTCTGTCCGCCCATTGCCATCGCAAACTGCTGATCCAATGGAAGAGCCTTGTCTGCTGCTGTGAACTCAGAGGCAAGCTTGCCGTTGACCTCAGAGAACATCAGTTCTTCCCATAGACGGGCAGCTGCTGGGTGAGGAGCGGTCTTGTTGATTGCTAGTACGTATGGGGTACCGGCAACGTTTGCATCAGTTGGGTAGACGCACTTTACGGTCTTTCCAATTGAGGCTGCCTGGGCGATGAAGCCTGAGGCGTTGTAGTCCCAGCCGAGGTTGATCTTGAAGGAACCTGAAGCGAATGAAGTTGCGTTGGCAACAACTGGAACGAAGATGCCCTTTGACTTCAACTTGTGGAAGAAATCGATGCCAGGCTGAATGTTCTTGATGCTTCCACCCTTGGCAACAGCCACAGCGAAGACCGAGATCAATGCTTGCTGAGCAGCGGTTGGGTCGCCTTGGATGGCGAACATGTTCTTGTAAGCAACGTTATCAAGGCTCGCAATGGAGGTAGGCGCAGGAGTTACAGATGCGTCGTAGCACATTGCGATTGTTCCGGTGTAGGCGCCGTACCAGTTGCCGCTTGGATCTTTCCATGCCTTAGGAATGTCGATCCAGTTACGTACCTTGTAGTTGGCGAACAGACCAGCGGCTTCTGCCACGTGTGAAAGTCCGATGTCTACAACATCTGGCATCTTTGCCATGTTCTTGGTGGTCTTAATTGCTTCGATTTCCTGTGATGAAGATCCATCTGGATTATCGCTATTAATCTTGATGCCAAAAACGTTGGTCATAATGTCCATGGCATCGCCATAGTCGGCCCAGTCACGTGGTGTCGCGATGAGGTTAAGCGCGCCTTCTTTCTGAGCGGCCTTAATCAACTTCGCCATTCCGCCGAACGCGGAGGCATTTGGAGCTGTCGCGGCATTTACCGCGGCATTTGCTGGCATCGCGGCAAGGGCGGTGGTCGCCAGAATCATGCCGAGCGCTCCAGAGAGAACTCTTATTTTTTTGGACACGTATGTACCTTTCTTTCCGTCAAGGTTGGGGAAGGACGGGGGGTTCCTTCCGTAATTCTTGCCCAAATCATGGTGCATGCTCGACAAACTGTCTATGCCCAAAGGGTGAATGGCGCGAAGAATTTTGATTAACTTTCGTTATAGATTGCATTTTCGGCATAAATGGGAAGGGAGGAATCCCTCAAATTCACCGCGAAATACTTGACTTACTTTCTTCGTGCGACTTAATGAATTACGGTTTCCAAACGACGTCGTCGCAATCTTCGGAAATGGACACTTAAATTCATAGTAAGGATGAATAATCCGGTCAGGACCTTGACATATATCGATGACAGAACAATCGGGACGTAGCCTAATTTCGGAATGACCCGGGACACTTTGTAGGATCCGCTGTCATTGGGAAGCACGTACGTCTTGTCGATCGCAGTGCCGCCTGTCGAGCCCGTGGTTACCGTTGTCAAAGAGCCGTTTGTTGCCACTGATGTAACTTGCCGTGCATCAAGGTGCCAAGAGTTTCCGTCACGAACAAGAAGGACATCATTAATCTTGAGCTTTGAGGCCGGAAGTTCGGTACAAACCATCAAATCCCCCTTGGCAATCAGAACGCCAGGGTGAGCAGACTTAGATGCGTAAATTGCAGTCC
>DASXUM010000121.1:0-15809 GCA_036504835.1 Candidatus Nanopelagicaceae bacterium | reverse complement strand
CGTTGACCTGGTCGAGTTGTATTTTGAGTTGGATGGGACTTTTCCAAACCACGACGCCAACCCCATTGATCCGGCCAATCTCAAGGATCTTCAGAAGGCGGTTCTGAAGCACAAGGCTGATATTGGGCTGGCCTTCGATGGAGACGCAGACCGATGTTTCCTCATTGATGAGAAAGGAGAAATGGTCAATCCTTCAACCTTGACTGGGCTTATTGCCGAGCGTGAATTGGCGAAGTATCCGAAATCAAGTGTCATCTACAATTTAATCTCCTCTCGATCGGTTGCTGAAATTGTCGAAGAAAATGGCGGTACGGCGATACGCAGTCGAGTTGGCCACTCTTACATCAAGAAATTGATGGCCGATACGGGCGCGATTTTCGGGGGAGAACATTCGGGGCACTTCTACTTCAAGGATTTCTGGTGCGCTGATTCGGGGATGTTGGCGGCCCTGCATGCCGTGGCAGCTCTCGGCACACAGGACCGTCCCTTGTCCAAGATCTTGAAGAAGTACCAGCGATATTTTGCAAGCGGAGAGATCAATTCCACGGTAACCGATCCTGCTTCCGTGCTGGCCCACGTCGAGGAGCAGTATGCAAAGAAGGCAGGCGTGACCCTGGATCACCTTGACGGCCTGACTGTAAGTTCGGATGCCTGGTGGTTCAACGTTCGACCTTCCAACACCGAACCCCTGCTCCGGCTAAACGTCGAGGCAAAAACCCAAGCCCGCTTGGACAGGGTGCGAGATGAGGTCCTGGCTCTTATTCGCGGTTGAAATGTGCCCTTCTCAAGCCGACCAAGTAGCCTAGGGCTCTTGATTCGCTACAAGAAAGATTCTTAGAAGGAGACGTTCGTGAGTTCATCATCTACCGTCACAGTTCCGCGGCACGAGATTGCAGATGCCAGTTTGGCTGCAGAAGGTCGCAAAAGGATCGAATGGGCCGAACGGAATATGCCGGTACTCGCCCAGATTCGTGAGCGATTTGCAAAGAGTCAGCCGTTTGCAGGTGTGCGGATCGCCGCTTGCATGCATGTCACTACTGAGACCGCGAACTTGATGCGCACTCTCAAAGCCGGTGGCGCCGAGATCGCCCTGTGCGCCTCAAACCCCCTTTCTACGCAAGATGATGTTGCGGCAGCGCTCGTTCATGAGTTTGGGATCAGTGTTTTCGCTCGCAATGCAGTTGATCGAGATGGGTACTACTCACATATCAATGCGGCGCTGGATATCGAACCCCATCAAGTCTTTGATGATGGCTGCGACCTTGTGAACACTCTTCACACGACGCGCAAGGAGCTCATCCCTGGAATCACAGGCGGTTGCGAAGAAACCACGACTGGGGTTATTCGATTGAGCCAGATGGCAAAAGATGGCGCCTTGAAGTTCCCAATGATTGCTGTGAACGACACGGACACCAAGCACATGTTCGATAACCGTTATGGCACAGGTCAGTCGAGCCTTGATGCTCTCTTTCGCTCGACGAATTTCTTGCTGGCAGGCAGGATTCTTGTCGTTGCTGGATTCGGGTATTGCGGCAAGGGCGTGGCAGAGCGTGCCAAAGGCATGGGAGCCGATGTCATAGTTACAGAAATCAACCCGACAAAGGCACTTGATGCCATGATGCAGGGCTATCGCGTTATGCCAATGATCGATGCCGCCAGAGTTGGCGATGTCTTCATCACGGTCACGGGAAACCGCGATGTTTTGCGCGAGGAGCATTTCGCCGTGATGAAGGACGGGGCGATCATGGCCAATTCGGGCCACTTTGACATTGAAATTGATGTTGCTTGGTTGGAGAAGAAAGCAGCCAAGAAGAATTCCAAGATTCGGCATCAGACCGACGAATACGTCATGGCTGATGGAAGACGGCTACTCCTTCTTGCTGAGGGACGTTTGGTTAATCTCGGAGCAGCCGAAGGTCATCCAGCGGCCGTAATGGATATGTCGTTCTCAGATCAGGCGCTTACGGCTGAATGGCTCGTTGCCAACGCGAAGACCCTTCCCGCCGGACTTCACGAAGTGCCAGAACATATTGACCTTGAAGTAGCCAAGTTGAAGCTCGAAAGCATGGGCGGAAAAATCGACACCCTTACCCCGGCCCAAGACATGTACCTCAATTCATGGGAGCACGGCAGCTAATGACACTGGTAATGGTCGTCGACGATGACCAGGACCTTGCCGAAATGCTCGGCATCGTTTTGACCAGCGCAGGCATAGACGTGGACCTGGTAAGCAGGGGAGACGAAGTTCTCGAAGTCTTCCGCGCCAACCCTCCTGATTTGGTTCTGCTAGATGTCATGCTTCCAGGACTCAACGGCATCGAAGTCTGTCGACTCATCAGAGCAGAGTCGATGGTTCCCATTGTCATGCTAAGCGCGAAAGGCGACACCTTGGATGTCGTTGAAGGTTTGGAAGCCGGCGCCGACGATTACATGATCAAGCCCTTCAAACATCCTTCCGAGCTAGTCGCTCGCATCCGCACTCGACTGCGCCGCTCATCTGCCGGACTTTCGGGTCGTCTCACTTTGGCCGACCTTGCCATCGATCTTGTCGCTCACCAAGTGACGCGCGGTGGAAAGGTTATTGCTCTGACTCGCTTGGAATTCGATCTGCTCGTCGCCCTTGCGAAGGAGCCACGTAGAGTCTTCACTCGAGATGCCCTCCTTAGTGAAGTATGGGGCTACCGTCATTCCACAGACACGCGCCTAGTTAATGTCCACGTCCAGAGGCTTCGTGCAAAGGTCGAACACGATCCGGAGAATCCCGAGATTGTTGTGACAGTCCGCGGAGTCGGCTACAAAGCAGGAGTTACAGGCGGAGTGTGAAGTGACTCGCTCCATTCGGGTCGCCGGATTTCGGAACTCTCTGGCATTCAAAGTCATTTTCTCAACGGTGTTGCTCTGTCTTGGCGTCGTGTGGTTAACAGGTTCGGCGTTGTATGCCCAACTCTCCGAAGGAATTCGCAAAGTCAAGGTCGAATCATCAGTGGCAGAAACCCGTTCAGCAATCTTCAATGCGCAATATCGGATTATTCTCGCTTCCGATTCCGAGGCGAAAGCCATTAAGCAAATCGTTGACGACATCATTGTTAATTCGCCGAGCGTTATAGGAACTGCGATCAACGGTCGCGAAGTCGCTCTTCTTCGAACGAAGCCGACTGCTAAAGGAGTTATCGACTACCAGAGAACCTCTAACCAGATGTTGGTCTCATCCATACCAACTGAACTTCGACATCGCGTGCAGAAGGACATTTCGACCCAGTGGTCAGAGACCATGATCCAGTACTCAGACGGAACGCGTGTTCCAGCTTTGGCCGTAGGAGAGAAGATCACTATCCCCAAAGCTGGGGCTTACGAGATGTACCTGCTTTTCAGTTTGACGAGTCAGAATGCCACCCTTGACTTGCTAAGCCGGTCGTTACTTTTTACTGGGCTGGCTCTTCTCTTGCTCATCACACTTATTACCTCGCTCGTAGTGCGCCAGATCGTACGACCGGTTCGAGAGGCAGCGCGAATTGCAGAGGGTTTCACTGCGGGAGATCTGAACCAGAGGATGCAGATCAAAGGCAAGGATGAAATCGCACGGTTAGGTAATGCTTTTAACGAGATGGCCCTCTCACTTCAGAATCAGATCACGCGTCTGGAGAATCTCTCACGAGTTCAGCAGAGGTTTGTCTCTGATGTATCACATGAACTGCGGACGCCTCTAACGACATTACGAATGGCATCCGAAGTCATTCACTCATCGCGAGATCAGTTCGATCCAAATATCGCACGGAGTGCTGAGCTTCTCGTCGCTCAAATAGATCGCTTTGAAAGGCTTCTGGAGGATCTTCTTGAAGTGAGTCGTTTCGATGCTGAAGTGGCAATCTTGGAAAGCGTCGAGTTCGACATGGTGTCGTTGGCAACAAGGTGCATCTCTGATCTTTCCCTACTTGCCAAAGAGCGCTCGACTTCCATCGATCTCATCCATTCCCAAGAGCAAGTGCTGATAAATGCGGACGTCCGCCGAGTAGAACGTATTCTGAGAAACCTCCTCACCAATGCCATTGAGTATTCGGATTCCAAGCCAATCAAGATGCAGATCGTGGCGACCGAGAATGAGATCGCTGTCGGTGTTCGCGACTACGGCGTTGGACTCGAGGAATCATCGGCCTACCGTGTCTTCGATCGATTCTGGCGGGCTGATCCATCAAGGGCGCGGGTACGTGGCGGCACGGGCCTTGGCCTATCGATTGCACTCGAGGATGCGCGTTTGCACAATGGCGAACTTGAGGCGTGGGGCAGACCGAGCCAGGGGGCGCACTTCGTTCTTACCCTCCCGCGGCGGGCAGGGGGAGAAGTGCTATCCAGACCGATCCGATTGCAGCCGCAGGATTATCAATCCACAGTTCGATGACGTCGTTCAGATAGAAGTGTGACGTTGTTCGAAACTTGATGAGTGAACCTCGTTGAAGGCCTACGTGATCTGATCTTTCCGTTGCGGTGTCTTGGATGCCGCACTCCACACTTAGAGTTGTGCAACGAATGCGCGAGGGAACTTCGGTTGCGAGATTACAGATCCCACATCGGTTCCGTTCCAGTTTTCTCATCAATCCTCTACAGCCCTAAAGCAAGCCACATCCTTCTCGCCGCTAAAGAAGATGGAGTAAGAACAGCGGACGATATTCTTGTAGCGGCACTTCAGCATTCACTACGTATTGCGATGAGGTCCTGCTCTATCCGACCCGCTTTAGTGCCCATTCCTCACAGCAAGAAATCCATCCGTAGGAGAGGAAGGGATTTTGTTGGTGGAATTACCGACAGACTTTCGGAAACTGCGAACCTTCCGGTACATAAGTTGATCCGACACAATCGGAATATCGAGGACCAATCAATGCTGGATGCGTCGGCGCGGCTGGGGAATTTATCCGGCGCAATGAGCGTTTTCAGTAATCACGGTCGGGTGTCTGAGGTGTTCCTCGTCGATGACTTGATGACGACTGGCGCCACCTTGGGCGAGGCTGTGAGAACGCTGGAAAGAGCCGAATTTCGCGTGGTAGCCGCGGTTACCGCCCTTGTGGCTCTTCCCCTACGATAGGGCGATGAGTTGGGGCAGTTCCCCCTTAAAGCGCCGATTCGCGTGAGTATGAGAAAGGTTGGGGCATGCCAGCATTTTTAGATCGAATCTTGCGGGCAGGAGAAGGCCGCACCCTCCGTGAGCTCGGGAAAGTCGTTACGGCCATCAATAGCCATGAGGCCGAGATCTCGGCCCTTAGCGATGATGCATTGCGTGGCATGACGGTCGCGTTCAAGGAAAGACTTGCCAAAGGCGAGACCCTAGATGACCTACTGCCTGAAGCATTCGCGGTAGTTCGAGAGGCCGCTAAGCGAACGCTCGGGCAGAGACATTACGACGTGCAGCTCATGGGTGGCACTGCCTTGCACCGAGGCAACATCGCGGAAATGCGAACTGGTGAAGGTAAGACCCTCGTTGCGACACTTCCTTCGTATCTCAATGCGCTTGCCGGCCGCGGCGTGCATGTCGTAACCGTCAACGACTACTTGGCAGAACGCGACAGCGAATGGATGGGTCGTATTCACAGATTTCTTGGCCTAACTGTCGGCGTGATCTTGGGTTCGATGAATCCCGCCGAGCGCCGCGTCGCTTATGCGGCTGACATCACCTATGGCACCAATAATGAGTTTGGTTTTGATTA
Organism: Candidatus Nanopelagicaceae bacterium; assembly: GCA_036504835.1. Lineage (GTDB taxonomy): Bacteria > Actinomycetota > Actinomycetes > Nanopelagicales > Nanopelagicaceae > QYPT01. The sequence continues at coordinate 10,113 of DASXUM010000121.1, read as the reverse complement.
TTTGCGCGACAACATGGCTTGGACTCTCGACGAATGCGTACAGCGTGATCACTACTTTGCCGTAGTAGACGAAGTTGACTCAATTCTTATTGACGAAGCCCGTACGCCATTGATCATTAGTGGACCCGCAGATAAGGCTACGAAGTGGTACGTGGAATTCAATAACATCGCCCAGAAGCTCGTAAGAGATGTGCACTACGAAGTCGATGAGAAGAAACGCACCTCGGGAATTCTCGAAGAAGGCGTAACCAAGGTCGAAGAATTGCTGGGAATTAACAATCTCTACGAATCTGCTAATACTCCGTTGATCAGCTATCTCAACAACGCGGTGCGGGCGAAAGAATTGTTCAAGCGCGATAAGGACTATGTCGTCATGAACGGCGAGCTCCTCATAGTTGATGAGCACACTGGTCGCATTTTGGCAGGGCGGCGATACAGCGAAGGCATGCACCAAGCGCTGGAAGCCAAAGAACGCATTGAAATTCAAGACGAGAACCAGACCCTCGCAACCATCACTTTGCAGAACTATTTCCGACTCTACGAGAAGATTTCGGGCATGACCGGTACGGCCATGACAGAGGCCGCCGAATTCATGCAAATCTACAAGTTGGGCGTCGTTCCGATTCCCACCAACCGCGAGATGATCCGCGCAGACCAAGCCGACTTGGTCTACAAATCCGAAGTCGGAAAGTTCGTTGCAGTGGCCCAAGATATTGTCGAGCGCCACCGTAAAGGCCAGCCCGTCCTTGTCGGAACAGTAAGCGTTGAAAAGTCCGAGGAATTGTCTGCCGTATTGAAGAGAAACGGTGTTGCGCACGAAGTCCTTAACGCGAAACATCACGAACGCGAAGCCGCGATCATTGCGCGAGCCGGAACCGTCGGCGCGGTGACCGTGGCGACCAACATGGCAGGCCGTGGAACCGACATCATGCTCGGCGGAAACCCCGAGTTCATGGCCGACTTCGAACTCCAGAGGCGGGGACTTTCACCAGTTGATACTCCGGAAGAGTACGAAGCAGCCTGGCCCGCAGAATTGGCAAAACAGAAGGCGGCAGTTGCCACACAGCACGAAGAAGTGATCGCCCTCGGTGGGCTCTATGTGCTCGGTACCGAACGTCATGAGTCCAGGCGAATTGATAATCAGCTGCGTGGTCGATCAGGTCGTCAGGGCGATCCCGGCGAGTCTCGTTTCTACCTATCGCTGCAAGATGACCTAATGCGACGATTCAATTCCGGCATGGTCGAACGCTTCTTGTCTGCGGCCGGCATCCCCGAAGACACACCTATTGAATCCAAGATGGTCAGCAATGCGATTCGATCAGCACAGACTCAGGTCGAATCTCAGAACTTCGAAATCCGGAAAAACGTTCTGAAATACGACGACGTTTTGAATCGCCAACGCCAAGTCATTTATGGCGAACGCAGATTGGTTCTAGAAGGAAAAGATATTCAAGATCAGGTGCAGACCTTCTTGAAGGACACCATTTCGGCATACGTCAGGTCTGCCACTGCAGGAGGGTATGCCGAGGATTGGGATCTAGATACCTTGTGGGCCGCTCTCAAAGCGCTCTATCCAATTTCGTTCACCATCGAAGACTTGGAGAAGGAGCTTGGCTCACGAGCCGCCCTTGATGCCGATTTCCTCGAACAGAAGGTCATTGATGATGCCCTTCTCGCCTATGCGGCACGGGAGGAGTTCCTCGGCTCCGAAGTAATGCGCGAACTGGAGCGAAAGATTCTTCTCTCTGTGCTCGACAGAAAGTGGCGCGAGCATCTTTACGAGATGGACTATCTGCAAGAGGGCATCGGCCTGCGCGCAATGGCCCAGCGTGATCCCCTCGTTGAGTATCAGAACGAAGGCTTCGAGCTGTTCTCCGCGATGATGGACGCGATCAAAGAAGAGATAGCAGGATATCTCTTCAACATTGAAGTGACCGTGGAAGAAGCGAGCAATGAGGTGACAGGTAAAGGTCTCGAAGCTCATTCGGCGCCAACCGAACTCCAGTACTCCGCTCCTGATGAAACTGGTGCAACCACTACTGGGGGTATATCTCGCAACGCACTTTGTCCGTGTGGATCAGGGAAGAAATACAAACGGTGCCACGGCGCGAAATAAACTCGCGCTACAAAAGTGTCAAAGAAGTGCAGAGCCAGCGATGGTCGACGCCCTCAAAACGGATAGCAAGTGATCTGATACGCGCGTCGAACCTAACGGTCAATGCGATTTCGCATATTCCATCAAGAGGCTGGCAAGTATGGAGTTTGCGAATCCGTCCGACTTCATTCAAGGTTCCTACTTCGCCGACGAGTTGAGAGTAGATGGTGCGATGGCACCAGCGGGCAAGTTGGGCCGGCTGACGCTTTGCGGCCCACACTTCCAGAACGCTGGTCGCGAACTTCAATGCCCACAGATGTAGTTCGGGCAGATCCTTGGATGAAGTGGGTTGGGGTGCAAAATCAGGATCGTAATCCTCTCCGAAACTGCTTGGGATCGAGTACAGAAGGGGCTTCTGTACAACATTCTTTTGGACATTGGTCCTATACAGATCAAGCATGGGATGGTCCCAGAGATCACTCTGATTACTTGATATTGGAAGGAGCGAGACCAGTCGAGAAGCAAGGCTAGAAGTTGTCATTGGCACACTCTTCACAGCGGTTCATTCGGCGTCCTCACCACAGGGGAGGATTTTCATCTCATACTTTCGTATGACTGTGGGTATCTGCAGGCTCCATTGTCAGCCACCATCTTTAGTTGCTGACTATGAGACGCTTAAACAGAAGAGTGCAATCAAGATCAATCGCCGCAGTGGTCCTTATATGCGCATCGTTTCTCTCAGCCTTCGTGTTGTCGAGCATGGCGAATCGCACGGAGCTCTTATGGAGTGCCAGAACCCCTTTAGTACCTGGCACCATGATTTCCCTCGACAATGTGGTGGCAAAGCAAGCGGCTATTCCAGGGGGAACCGGATCATACGTTTCTGCAAAAGTAGATGTCTCGCAATTCTTTGTGATCAAATCGGTAAATCCTGGAGAGCTGTTGCCAGTTAGTGCATTGAGTGCGAATTCGAGATCGCAACAAATGAGCGCAGTGCCAGTAAGCGTGCATACATCGGATATGCCGGTAGATCTGCAAATTGGCGAGGCCGTGAATCTCTATCACGTGGGGGACTCCCACTTGACCAAAGAGATCGGTCCACCTGCTTTGATTCTCTCCCACGCATTCATCTTGGGCATCGATAGGAAAGCGCAGAATCTGGGTGGAGACCTCACCTTGACGATTTCGGTGAACGCAAAATCCATCGTGCAAGTGTTGGATGCCACGGCCTCGGGACGGGTAGTTGTGGTTCGCGTTCATGGCTGAGATTGCATTGCCGGTGGTCGTTACGGCAATTGCGAATCCTGAAGTCGAGGGCTTTATCGCGGGAACTCTCTTCAGTCAGGGATGGAATGTGATCTTCCGGGCGCTAGATTCGACTGCCCTCGTGGAATTCTTGGACTCTGACCCGGATCAATGCGGAAACGTGGTACTTATCTATTCCCCTGATTTGCCAGGGATGTCGCCCGATGTCGCCTTCTCTTTGCAGGGGAGGGTGCGACAGATCCTTGGATTCTCGGCGAATTCGAATCTGAATAAGGAATACACGGGATTGATGCATCTGCCGGGTGAAGCATCCGAACTACTCAACCTCGTCAGGGGATCTGTAAGAACACCTTTGACGCGCAACCCCGGCGGAGAATTTTCTGGCAAGCGCCGAACCCATGTAGTGGCGGTGGGATCTGCCTCGGGCTCGGCGGGCTGTACGACCTTAGCAATCAATCTTGCTATGGAATTAAGTGCCCTTGGCCGAGAAACCATGCTTGTTGATGCTGATGTGCGCCACCCTTCGATTGCGCCCTTGCTCTCGCTTCATAAACTGGATTCCGAAACTTCCTCGCGAACCCTCGCACCTCATCTAAAAGTCAGCGAATTCACGCAAGAGCGCGTCCCGCATCTTGCCGAATACTTGGACGGATTGTTCGCCAAGTCCGAGTTCGCAGTAATTGACCTCGGCTCCATCGCAGGCGTATCCGATTCCCTAACTGATCGAAGATGGACATCCTCAATGGTTCACTGGTCATGTGAGAGGGCGAATGCGCTCTGGATTGTCGGGAAATGCGACGCGCTTGGATTGCATCGGATGGAACGTCTCGTCCACGATTTTTCGCAGATAACAATGCGCGCACAGATAAGCGTCGCACTGAATATGAGCCCGCGGGGGCGAAAAGGCAAGCTTCGAGAGGAACAGTATTTTGCAGCGGTTGCTCCGCTTCGGCCGCAAAATCTATTTACGCTGCCCCGCGATATTCGCACAGTTTCAAAAGCAGAGGAAGAACGGGCGACGCTGCTGGAGATTGATGATAGATCCTCTCTTCGCAAGAGCATTGCCTCGATGGCGTTCGGACTATCTTCCTAGTTCCTTATATCCTTGTGCCATGCGCGCCTATCTTCCCATTACGCCACAAGATCTTCAGGATTTCCTCAAGAGCGGCTCAATCCATGCCGAACGCGCCTTCATCGTTGATGAGTCGTTACTTGAGAACGACGTGACGACTTCGGATGATCAAGAAGAACTTGAATTCGAAGTCTCATGGAGTGCCGCAGTGAAGTCTCGCGAAATGCAAGACGATTCGGCAGCATTGGGATTTGCATTGGCCCTGGATGTGGAACCGGGGCAGGTCGGCAAGACAGACGGCAACGAAATGGCCCTGCTCTCTGATATTTCGTGGTCGCAGGTTCAATCTCTTCTCGTTTCCGAGTCAGAGGATCCCGAATTATCGTGGTTTGCTCCACAAGAGATTGCCACCTATCTGCCGCAATGGTTGGCGTGAGAGAGTTAGTCCATGGCTCAAATTGAGGACTTGCTCGAAGGTCGGAGCCCGCTTACGCCACAGCAGATTCACCGTCTTCACGAGCTCACGGCGGATTGGCAGATGCTTTCTGACCTCTCCTTTGCCGACCTCATTTTGTGGGTGCCTTTACGGAAGGACAGCAAGAGTTGGCCGACTGGCCATATTGCCGTCGCTCACATTCGACCAACAACTGCTGCAACCGTCTTCGCTCACGATGTCATAGGTGATGAGATTTCGTGGGGCGCAAAAGGGCGAATTGATGCGGCGCTTTCCAACGGCGAGATCATCAGAGATTCCGAACCGGAGCAAGTCGGAGAGCTTCTTATCAAGGAAGAGACGATTCCAGTAAGTTTTGAAGGGCAAGTGATTGCGGTTATTTCCAGACATCGCAATGCGGAGTTGATGAGATCACCGAGTCGACTTGAGCTCAACTACCGAGAAATTGCGCACAATTTGTATCGGATGGTGGCCGAGGGAACTTTTCCGTATCCCGATGCAATATCTGTATTCGATCCTCTACCGCGAGTCGGCGACGGGCTCATCCGGCTCGATGTAAATGGAATCATTTCCTATGCAAGTCCTAATGCTCGTTCTGCATTTAGCAGGTTGGGTTGGGGCAACGAACTAGAAAGTTATTCGCTCGGTGAGGTTGCGGAATCGCTTTCCAAAACTCGACAAGAAGCCCATGAAGAAGGCTTGCGAAGTTCTCTGAGCGGTCGAGCTCTGCGACGCGCAGAATGTGAAAATCCCGCCGGCACAATTGATCTTCTCGTTATGCCGTTGATCCAAGGAAACGACCGAATCGGCGCAATTGTTCTGCTGCATAACATCACAGAAGTGCGCCGCCGAGATCGCGAACTCGTCACAAAGGATGCGACCATCCGTGAAATCCACCATCGGGTCAAGAACAATCTGCAGACGGTTTCAGCGTTGCTCCGCCTCCAGTCGCGCCGAATCGAAGATCCTGCTGCTAGCGCTGCACTAGGGGAAGCGGTTCGTCGAATCGGATCCATTGCGATGGTCCACGAGACCCTGTCGGGCAGTTCAGAGGAGACGGTGGCCTTCGACGACGTCCTCGACCGACTTATCTCCAATGCCCGCGAGCTCAGCCCACGGGTCAATGCCATCTCCATTGAGCGGGAGGGGTTGGTCGGCACGCTGGAGCCTCGGTTGGCAACCCCCTTGGCCTTGGTGGTCACCGAACTCATCCACAATGCCTTGGAACACGGTCTGGCGGCCGAAGGGGACTCGTTGCGGATCCTCGTCGAACGCAGCACCACTGAGTGTTCCATCCGGATTTATGACAACGGGGTTGGGTTGCCCGTTGACTTTGATTTGGAGGGTTCAGCCAATCTTGGCCTGCAGATTGTGCGCACCTTGACTGAGAACGAATTACGGGGACGCCTCACCCTCGAGAGTGCCCATGAGGGCACCTCTGCGAGCGTGGTATTTCCGCTGTGACGCCTAGGGTTGGCGGACAGGAACTAGCGAATTTGGCTGGATTGCTCCAATAGGCGAGCCCGATTTCGAGCGGCGCGACGCTTGAGGGCGCGGCGCTCATCTTCAGAGAGACCACCCCAAACCCCTGCGTCCTGACCGCTCTCGAGCGCCCATGCCAGACAGGCGTCCTTCACGATACAGCGGTTGCAGACCTTCTTTGCTTCTTCTATCTGCGTAATCGCAGGGCCGGTATTGCCTACCGGGAAGAACAGTTCTGGATCTTCATCGCGGCATGCTGATTGATGTCGCCAGTCCATAGACCTACCCTTCCTTGTGATATCCATACGGCAGCCACGTTGCGCCCGATATGAGGTATTGGGATCGAACTAATGTGATCCGAGAGACCAATTCTCCCTGCTCACGTGTGTATTAACAAGGAGATAGCCCAAAAGATTTCCGCACGTCGGCGTGATTTATCTCGCCATGGACTCAATTTCTCACAGAATCCACTGTAATCATGGGATTTGCATGTTCATATCCTGAGAAGGGGGAAATAGTGGTGCCCCCGGCAGGATTCGAACCTGCGCACCCGCCTCCGGAGGGCGGTGCTCTATCCCCTGAGCTACGGGGGCGCACTTTCATTAGAATACCCTGATGTTGGAGAGAGCATATTTTGCAACGGGCTGCTTCTGGGGCGCCGAACGTCGTTTCTGGAACCTTCCTGGAGTTAAAAATACGAGCGTTGGATATATGGGCGGAGTGCGCCCCAATCCCACTTACGAACAAGTCTGCACTGGCGTAACAGGACACGCAGAGACGGTCTTCGTTGAATTCGATTCGGGCGAGATCAGCTATCCAGTTCTACTTGGAGAATTCTGGTCGATGCACGATCCAACTTCCCTCAATGCACAAGGAAATGACATTGGATCGCAATATCGTAGTGCGATTTTTTTCACTACGCCCGAACAAGAGAAGTTGGCGCTCGCTACCAAAGAGATCTATCAGAAAGCGATCATCCCCGCAGGTTACGGCGAAATAGTGACCGAAATAGTCCCCGCCGAGGGCAACACGTATTGGCCCGCTGAGGAATACCACCAGAAGTATCTTGCCAAGAACCCCAATGGGTATGACTGTCACTCAAGCACCGGTGTTCAATTTCCGAAGGAGAGTCATGTCCTCTAGCGAGATCGACAGTGTTCGTCCAGACGGCACCGCCTACCCGGTGAAAGTCGATGAAGAGAAATTGCAGCAGACCTTGGACCCCCTCTCATTCGATGTGCTCCGTAAAGGCGCTACCGAGCGGCCGTTCACCGGCGAGTATGTGGATACCGAGACTGTCGGTGTCTATAAATGCAAAGCGTGCAATGCCGAGTTGTTTCGAAGTGAAACCAAGTTCCATTCTGGCTGCGGTTGGCCATCCTTCTACGCACCCTCGTCAGATGATGCAGTCGTTTTGTTAGAAGATCGCTCTCTGGGTATGCGTGTCCGCACTGAAGTGCGATGTGGAACATGCGGATCTCACCTTGGGCATGTATTCGAGGGCGAGGGCTACGACGTCCCGACGGACCAACGCTGGTGCATCAACTCGGTTTCGATGTTCCTCGAACCTAAGTAGTCTATTTATTCTCGACGGCTCGCCAGCAGTACCAGGCGACAATGCTGCGATGGGGGCGGAATTTTTCGCCGCGGGATTCGAGTTTCTTCGGCTCAATCTGCTCTTTCAACCGGTGGATCTTCTCCCAACCCCGTCGTACTCCTAAGTCTCCGGTGGGCCAGGTATCAAGCCTGCCCAATTGAAACATCATGAACATGTCGACCGTCCAAGGACCGATTCCCCACAATGAATTAAGTTGTTGGGAGACAGTGTCGTCATCGAGAAGATGCAATTTATTGATGTCGACTTCCTTAGTGAGGGCAGCAGTACTTAACCCTTGGATAGTTTTGGCTTTAGCTCCCGAGAGTCCCGCGGCGCGAAGGTCAGCCTCGCGCAATTTGGCAATTCTCGCGGCGGTGATCTTGCCGCCGGCTAGATCTACCAGCCTGGCATGAATGGTGTCGGCGGCCCGGATCGCAAGTTGCTGCGAGATCACCGATTCGACGAGAGATTCGAAGTGCGTTCTTTCAGTCTCTATACGTCCGATGGGGCACAACGGACTTGCCTCGACGATCGGAATGAATTTCGGGTCTGCCTCGCAGATCTGTGCGACTGCGCGCTTCATCTTTGCAGAAGTGAATGCCATGGATTATTAGAGGGAGAAACTTGGGTACTCATCTGTCACCAAGACAAATGCGTATCCATAGACTCGATTCCAGTACGAAACTGTTCCCATGACTCCGTTGGCACACCATTCAGGGTATTCACCAGTAAAGATGATGGTGAACCACGCGATTATCGTAAGGATGATCGCATACACAATGTAAATAGCGCCGACCACGTATAGAGGTATCGCCAAGAACCATTTCACCAATGGCATCCATCTGTTCAAGATTTGACCACCCTGAATTTCAGGGAACTCGACGCCTATTTTCTCGTTGGCTTCGATCGAGGGGTAATCATCGGTCAGAAGCAAGAAGTAGGCAGCGATTCTCACTGAAAGGGCGACAATGGCTTTGTTGAAAGCAAGTACATAGGAAGGGTAGACGCCTCTGAATAGGAGGGTGAGGACCACAGGAAAGAAGAAGAGGCCGGCAATATACGAATCAGAACTCGCAGTCCCGCTGAAGGAATCAGCCAGGATCGCGATGGGAATGATGAGTATCGCCCTAAAGAGGACTGTGATTCGATCTCGGCTCTTCATTTGCATTTGAATGTATGTGCGTACTTGGTTACCCATGCGCCTAATCTAGTATTCCTCTTGCCTCAGGTTCTACCCCTACTCTACTTTTAGCAAATCATTTTTGGAGGTGAGAGTGGCTGGCATAAAAGAGGTAGCCGAACTTGCGGGCGTCTCCATGGCCACCGTCTCACGGGCTCTTCGCGGTATGCAACATGTGAACCAAGAGACTCGCGAACGAATAATCGCGGCCGCGGAAAAACTCAACTACCCACTCGAGATCGCCTTTGCTAGCACTCGTATGCACAGTGTCGGCGTCGTGGCTCCTTTCATCTCGAACTGGTACTACTCGAATGTCATTCACGGCGCAGAACATGCACTGCGTGAGGCCGGATACGACCTTCTTCTGTACAACTTCGGCCAGATGAAAGGACGCGAGAGACTCTTCCAGCACAAATTGCTGAAAGGCCGAGTTGACGGAATCATCGTGATAAGCGTGCCTCCCAGCAAGGAGGAATTCGATTCCATGCTTAACCTCGGGATCCCGATCGCATTAGTTGGTATGCATCATGAGGGATGTGCCAGCGTTGCCATTGACGATGTAGCTGGCGCGCGAACCGCAACTCAACACCTGGTGAATCAGGGGCATAAGCAAATCGCTCTCATGTCAGGACGCTCTGACGACCCGTTCAATTTCAGCGTCCCTCAAGATCGACGACTGGGATTTATGCAGGTACTGGCTGAAAATCGGTTGGAGTGGATTCCGAGTCGGGAGGTGCATGGCGACTTCACTATGCATGCAGGCGCCAGAGCGATGGATGACCTGCTGGCGCGTCCAAATCGTCCAACTGCAATCTTCTGTGAATCTGACGAGATGGCGATCGGAGCCATGCAGGCGGTTCGTCGTCACGGACTTAGGGTTCCTGACGACATGTCCATCATTGGTTTCGATGGACACGAAATGGCCGAATTTTCCGATCTCACAACCATCGAACAACCAGTTCAGTTG
>DASXUM010000120.1:0-19238 GCA_036504835.1 Candidatus Nanopelagicaceae bacterium | reverse complement strand
CTTTTTCACGACCCGATAATCGGTTGCAGTTTTTACCAACGAAAAGGGGAGAATCCGTATTCTCCCCTACTCGTACTTCGACTTTCGACACACCAACCGGGATAATCGGTTGCAGTTTTCTCGACTTAGTATAGCTACTTCACTCCAAAACATCGGTTTTATAGTGGCAAGATCGTTACTACACCCACGTCCCGGATCACTCAAAACTACCCAACCCTACTCTTCCCCACAGCACCAATGAGGTCACACCGCCCCCGCAAGAGCTGGTCGTGGTCAAGATTCAAGATCCGCTTGGTCAGGCAGGATGATCGTCGGTGATCGTTGTCGAGGATCATCGCCAGCGATCGTCAGCGGTTCATGGTCGGAGATTTATCGCCTGGGTTTCATTGTCCCTGGTCTCCTTGGTTGGGCGATCTCGCTTCCGGCGTTCTGTGTCGTTGCTTATCTTCTGGGATTCGTGGGGATGGGAAATGAAGATCTTTGTCTGGTCAGGATATAGGGATGGGCTTATTTCTGGTTTGCCGCCGCCCCTTTTTCGGGCCGCCGGCTGTGTACCCTTCAGTAATCGACGACGAGTCAAAAGAAAGTTCCAAATGACAGTTTTTGTAACGTTTTAATCGGTTGCAGTTTTGACGACCTCGACAGGGGAGAATCCGTATTCTCCCCTCTTTGTGCTTCGACTTTCGACACACCAACCGGGATAATCGGTTGCAGTTTTCCCGACTTAGTATAGCTACTTCAGCTCCAAACCCTTGTTTTATAGTGGCAAGAAAGTTACTACGATTGTACTAAGTAGTTATCATACCCATCCAAACTTTCCCCCGACAGCACACGCCCCGGCCTCGATAGCCGGCTGTGTTGCGCACTCGTATCACGGATGCTTGCAATCGTGATTCGTATCTCTGTATAGAAGATAGATATCGAAGCTTGCTTCCGATGGAACCCTGGGATGTCTGATCAGCGGTGTTGTGGGGCTGGTTCTTCCTGCTTCGCCGCCGCCCTTTTCCCGGGCCGCCGGCCGGAGCATTGAAGCGACGATGTTGCGCACCCTGCGACGCTCGATCTGCGCAACACCGCTGAGCTTCCGACTTGAGGCCTTTTCTTCCTTCTTTATCTATCTCCCTCCATTCCTCATCGTCCGGATCCGCATGTTCACTGCCTGCCCAGCTCTTCTTGGCCGCTCGCATCGTTCTCCTTCTACGGCCGCCGACCTTCTCCCAGAAACACGAAGCCTCGCCCATTCGGCGAGGCCTCTGAAAACCTGTCCCCTCTCTCCCCCCTGCAGCCACCGCAAGTTTTAATCGGTTGCAGTTTTTACCACACGAAGGGGAGAACCCGTATTCTCCCCGACCCGTGCTTCGACTTTGCGTACAGGAGCGGTGGAACCCGGGGACATAACACCTCTACAACCCCTATAGCATTTCCAAGACAACTCTTCGCTTCTTCATACCTACACCCAAACCGCGTCCCCAAACTCCACCTCATGCCACCGATAGCACTGCGCACCGGGGAGAGAGAAGTGCGCAACGCAGGCCCGATTGCCAGATTGGCTCGGCCCAGAAAGGCTCCAGCCCGGCGTACTGGAAGTTCAACAAAAGAGGCTGACAAAAACTGTCGGTTTAGCCGTCTCTAAAGCTTTGGATTATGAACACAGCCGTGACTCTTCGCCGCACTTTCGCCTGACACTAAGTCACACACTTTACCCCCGTAAGCACATATCGGGATAGGTGTTAGCGGGCGCGAAAGTTGCACCCCCCAGGCCCCTTCGACCCTGTTACGAACTCAGAACACTTCTAAATCTCTTTCATCCCGACTCCTCCGAGAGCGCACCATTCAGAGTGAAGTTAACGCCAATTGAATTGAGAGAATATGGCCGACGTCCAAGTCAGGTGTATTACAAAACCGCATCCGCAGAGTCCGCATGAACACATCACCCATTTAGGAAACCAGTACGCAAATCCTCCGTGGAAATGGACGCGAGAACAGGTAATTACGAGCATCGACGCTAAGACTAATACGTTCTATGTTCTCGATCCGCAAACCGGGAAGCGCTCAGATGTAGCTGTTGTCAGAGAGGCTGGAAAGGCACCATATTTGAGAACTCATGCGGATGGTGTTTGGAACAACAATTTGCTTTCACTGCCACAATGTCCTTAGGGTTAAACGTATTCCTTGCCCCCACGAGAATTTCGTGGGGTCATTTTCTTAGGAAGGCTAGAGTCAGCCATCTTGTATGCTTCCGCAAGAAAGTGCGGTCTTCTTGTAGCTTTGGCTTGCGACCTAATGGCACCGACGTTTCGCGAAACAAGCTCGAAAACGCTGCAGCTGCTTGATCACTGAACTTCACAAAGGATTGTTTCATGTCCCCTATCTCGCAGAGATTTGCAATACCAACCAACGACGACGAATTCGAACAAATCTGCCTTGAGGTCTTGCGTGTCGATTGGAATCGACCCGAGCTGCAACTATTCGGCAAGCGTGGGGAACGTCAATTCGGAATCGATATATTGGACTTAAGCGGACAGACTCAACTCTATGCAGCGCAATGCAAACTTAAGGAGGAGCACAAAAGTCTTACACCGTCCGCCATACAAACAGAGGTAGATAATGCACTCTTGTTTACTCCAAAGCTGGACAAGTATGGAATTCTGACGACCGCGAAGATCTCAACCCACTCTCAAAGAAAGATTCGTGAAATTAATGAAAAACACCGTGCAGAAGGCTGGTTTGAGGTGGAACTTTTCACTTGGGATCGAATCTGCGAGCTGCTACGCCAAAATCCAGAAATAGCCGAACAATTTTATGGGGATATTCTCCCACGTCGTGCTCAAAAGATTGAACAAAGCGTTTCACAACTTGGAACTGGCATTGCGGAATTGACAACTGCAATCGCTGGTAACGACGTCGATTCCGAAATCAATGAAGCTCGTGATTATGTAAATCGAAAGGAATTCCAAATTGCTAAGCTTCTTCTCAATCGAATTCAGCAAAAACGCGGCTCACAGCTAAGTGCATTTCAAACATTTAGATTAAAGTCTAATCTGGCTGCTTGCGCATTTGGAGAGAACAAGTATCAGTTAGCAGCACAGCTATTTTTGGAGGCATACACCTACTATCCGAACGATGAATTAGCTCAGATTAATCGGGTACTTGGGCACTATCTTGCGGGAGACATAACAACCGCTCACAAACTCGCATCTGAAATTGTTGATAAATTTTCAGCCTCCCCTCGGCTTGTTTCACTCTGGATATTGACTGCTTCCCAAGATCGTAAATTCAGTGAGTTGGAAGCGAGCGTTAATAGCGTGTTGAAGACCAATGGGGAAGTGTGCGCAGCACTCGCGCGGCGAGCCCTTACGGAATTTGATTTTATTACTGCATCGAGTTACGCCAAAAAAGCTGCTGCGGCCTTGCCAGATTGGTCCCAACCACAGGCTTTAATTGCCCAAAGCGAGATTGGAAAAGCTGTGCGTCCAGGCGGTATCGTCAGCCCCCAGGAGCCCGATCTGGATCTTGCGGAAAAACACGCAACTGAAGGCTTGCAACTCGCGAAACGCGAGAACAACGAGGAAGGGCAAATTGAGGCTCTTCTGCAGCGAGTTGAAATCAAGATTCTTACGGACAAAAGAGAAGAAGCTCTGGAGGACATAGAAGCTGCTCATCGCATTAATCCCGATCATCCGAATGTCCTGCAGGCACGAGCGCAGCATTTCTTGGGCGCCAATAGAATTGACGACGCAATTGTGACACTCGCACGGGCATTCAGTTCGCATCCGCGCGCTGACATCGCATTTATGTATGGAAGAACCTTGGCTAACCGGGGTTCTGATTCCGACCTTGATACAGCCATTGCCGTGATGAGTACCGTAGACCTGAGTTCACTTCCTCAGTTCATTCGGGCTCCTCTCACTATCAGCGCAATGCAGTGCATTCTGACCAAGAAGGATTGGGACAAGGCACGAGATTACATTAACCAAGTAAAACCCTTTGTGGGGGTGGCACTTTCCACTGCCTTCGAAGGTATGATCGCTCACAATCAAAATGCGACCGAGAGGGCCGAACAACTAGCTTTGACGGCAAAAGCAGAGCTTGAGGCCAATGCTCCGCCCGATACAAAGGAGTACATAGCCAAATTCTTGGTTAAAGTTGGGCGTCAATCCGAGGCACTCGGTATCCTCCAACAGTTATTTGAGTCAAATGTTTCAACTTTTGATCCGAGATTACTGCTTGATTGTGCAGCCCAGATGCGGAGAGACGATTTAGTCCTAGATACCTGCGAAAAACTTTTATCCCGGGGCACGGCCAAGTGGGACTTGGTCGAATTTGAAGGTCACTTCCTTGAAAAATACAATATAGAAAAAGCAATCGGAAGATTGCGTTCCTTCCTGAACGACTACCCGGATCATCGCTTTGCGCGATTGCGGTTGTCGCTCATCGGAATAAGGCATAACAGGCCTGATCTTATTTCCGCGTCGATTGAAGATGTCCCAGAACTCGAGAGAGTCTCCCGCGAATACATCCGCCAAGCGGTGGGTATCCTGAAATACGAGAAGAACGCCGAAGATGCCGTCGACTACGCCTATCGGTATCTCCGGTCACATTTTGATGAAATCGAGGCACATCTTGCACTAATCCAAGCCTTCCTTTCACCACCCCCTGTTTCATTTCCACCTACGCTCGATAAAGTTGTGATTGGTGCTGCCGTTTGTTACGAAGAACTTCCGAGTGGTACACCCAAGTGGCTCGTAATAGAGGAGACGGATGATCCCGTCATCGAATTCGAGGAAATTTCTTCCACGTCGCCACTGGCGATTGAACTCATGGGAAAGGGAGTAAATGAGGAGTTCACGCTCGCTAAGGGATCGGTAAGTGATCGCGAGGCCATAGTGAAGAGTATTCTTCCGAAATATGTGAGGAGATTTCAGGATTGCATTTCTGAAATGCAGGTACGCTTTGGGCCTGCAAGCAAAGTTGAATCTCTCCACATCGAATCACCTGATGCACCTCTTCACATTGGGCTCGCAAAATTCATGTTTTCACTCGAACAGCGAGCTTCTGACTTTTCTGAGGCGACAGTTGCGTACGCCAATAAGCCACAATCCATCCATTTGTTCGCAGGTCAATTTGGTAAGAACGCATTTGAGGGAATCGGAAGTTTAGCGCTCGAAGACAATATTTCTGTGAAGTGCTGTACGGGAAAGGGTGATGAGGTCGAACAAGCAGTCGCCGCGCTTCAGACTGCGGCTCGCATTGTCGTAGACCTTACGGCAGTTGGTACACTTCGACTACTGGGACTTGAAGACGTACTGAAAACGAAACAATATCGCTTCGGAATGTCCGAAGGGACGTGGGAAGCATTGAATGAGACTCTTCACGACGCCACAGACCGATCAGGCGTAGCTATGTACAGGGACGGACGATACGCTCTATACGAGGAAAGTGACGAGCAAAGGACCGAGCGCCGAGAACGAAACAAGAGGCTTCTCGACCTTGTACGAGAAAATTGTGACATCTTACCTGCAACAAGTCTTGCTTCCCTCGATCCGGAGCAACGGCGAGTACTTGAGAATTTCTTTGGCACGTACGGAGCAGAAGCTCTTGCCATTTCACGAACGCCTGGACTCGTATTATGGACTGATGACCTTACAGCGGCACAGATTGGCGCGGAACTGTTTGGTGCGCGCCGGGTGTGGACCCAACTACTACTGCAGGCACTTGCTGAGATAGGAGTGGTGAGTCAGGCCGACTATGCAAAAGCAACCGCCAACCTAGTAGGATTTGACTACGCGGTCACGACCTTTGATTGTTCGGCTATTCTTCAAGCAATTAAGATGTCCGATTCATCACCAGAATCGGCACCTCTAAAGCAATTCTTAAAAGTATTCGCCAATCCAGGAGGAAATACCTTACCTCTCGCTCGATTGCTTTGCGAATTGATTGTTAAGCTCCAGGATGAACAGGTATTTCCAATGAGACGATGTGTTCTTATCCAGTCCTTTCTGGAAGCGCTTTGGTCAAATCCAGCCGCTCGCAAACTTGTGCTTGCGATTCGACGTTCTAGTCGGCAGCTATTTGGGTTGAATGTTGTTGGCGAGCAAGACTTCAATAGATGTTTCGATGAATGGTTTGCCGGACATCGAGCTGAATTGTTATGAAGTGTGAATCTCGAAGTCAGCACTACAAAACTTTGTCAAAGCAGACCTTCTTTCTTTAAGGCAATCTTGATTAGAGTCTGATGTCGTAAACGAGGCCTCCGCTTTCCGCTGCGCGCATATTTCAGAGTTCGTTCCGACAGCTGCGTTTTGTCCTTTAGCGTGGAAATTGAGATTTTTAGCATTGCTGGCCTGACCTTCGTTTCCCAGTCGCCCCTGCGCGGGTCGGGATATTCCGTGTAGACATTTTGTTCAGAATGAACGATTCCGGCATCCACCTCTTCCAAGTTATTCGATTCTTTTCCGATATATTTGATTTGATCAATCTTGATGTGTCGTCGGAATAGCAACCCAGTCGTTTGTTTCCCGCAAATGTTTCCTTCCGAATCGGCACACTTGGACTCAGGATGGAATTTGTACTCTCCAATCACATCTCCGTATGTTTTAACCCTTGCTGTTTTCCTGCTCTGGTAATTTCCAGTACTGACTTGGTATTTCTGGCCTGAATACTGATCAAGCCATTCCCGATTTAGCCATTTTCCCGGATTTGTGCTGTAAGGCGCTATTAAATGAAATTTCGTCGGGTCCACCCCAACCGGATATCCCAGCTGTGCAATATGGCAACTGAGCAAGAAATTAAATGGCTTTATTTGATCCGAATACTTCTTATTCCTATTTAGAAAGGTCAAAGGCTCCAAAATTGACGGGCTGCTGACCGTAATTCGACCGACGGCAGGAATATTTTCGAATTTCAGCCGTTTTGTTTTAATTCCCTCAGATTCTTTAATCAATCTCTCCCAGATCTGCGGAATCCATTCTCGGTCATCGCTTTCGGGATCGGTCGGATTTAACAAATGGCCAAGACCATGTTCCGACCAATGGCTATCTTTGCTATTCACTCCTTTGCGGAGCAATACGGGATTTCCGTTTTCATCGCGAACAAAGAGGTCATAGTGCTTCGCAGAAATTGCATAACAATAAATCTGTCGTTGTTTCTTCGTCTCCGGGTCGAAATTGTCGTCCTCGATTTTAAGAATTGAGCCAGGGACTGCTTTGGGATCGTATGGATTCAGGCTTCGAAACTTATCCGAAATTCCTTGGACTTGCTTCCTCGACAGAGCCTTGACTGCTTCTCTTCCATCCTTCATACAGTAGGGTCCGCCCTTGCAGGGAACTAGGCCGCCCTTCTCGGTAGCGACAATGGCCATCGAATCCGTGTCTTCCATCGCATACGTTCCGCCAAGACTTGTGACGGAGTACTCCAGCAAAGCGAGCATGAGTCTCGCCCCACCAGTGATTAACGAAGCCATTGGCGGAAAACAATATTGCCCCGGTTCCTCTGGATTGATTACCTTCGGGAAAAATGGTTCGGGGTCGATCCCGTGACATCGTAGCCGTGTTTCCTTGTCGCTCTCCCGCCTGTTCATCTCGGCGTAGATTCCATAGCTTGTCGAATTTGCCAAAACCTTTAAGAATTTCTCAAGGCGCTTCTTTTCAGTTTCCGAAATTTCGAGCAGTGCCACGCTCTTCCGTAGTTCAATCACCTTCCTGAAGAAGTCTTCATTTCGAGGATCTACGTCGATGATCCCTCGCAGCTTCGTTGGCTTGAGCGAAGCGAGCCTCCCGCAAGCTTCCAACCTGAACGCATCCACAATCTCCGGAATTCGTCCCGTCAGGATCACCGACGCCACAACGTCGGGAAGTGAGAAGGGTCGCGAGAAATCACCTGAACAATTCAGTTGCAGCAGACGAGATTGCCACGTTTCGATCCGAACTTCCTCAAGCAGATTCGATCAGTTTACTTCGATTACTCGAAGCTCGTGCAGCAGCTGCCTATTGGTCTTCTTGGCGTAGTGTGAAGATATCATTTCCCCGAAACGACATTCCTCGTGTTCCCGAACACTGGCGAGGCTTTGGTACAAGGGTTTCGCCTTTGTCCGGAGCACCTAGGCTCGCCGCGAATCCTGTGAACGCCATTCTCAATTACTTGTATGCAGTGCTCGAATCAGAAGCTCGATTGGCAGCTGCCGCCGTGGGCCTCGATCCCGAAATTGGGATGTTGCACGTAGATCAACAATATCGAGACAGTTTGGCCTGTGACCTCATGGAGCCCGTCCGACCCCTCGTGGGCGAATATGTTTTAACTTGGCTTTCTAACCGACTCCTAAAGCGTGAATGGTTCTTTGAACAACGCGATGGTAGTTGCAGGCTCACGGACGCACTTACGGGACAACTTTCTTGTTCATCTCCGACTTGGGCTCGTGCTGTTGCGCCATTTGCAGAATGGGTTGCGCAAGTCCTTTGGCGCACAGTGAATAAAGGTGGATATGAGAATCCGCAACTCACAACGCCATTGACCAAGCGACGGAAATCGGAAGGACGTGGAAACTCATTGAGTCTGGAAATTGGAAAGACCCCGCAGCCTTCTAAGCTCTGCAAAATCTGTGGCACTCCGGTCACTAAAGCGAACCATTGCGCTTCTTGCGTGAGAATTGCTGCGAGGGAGCAGATGGCAAACGTCGCCCTGATCGGACAGATGAAACCGCGTAGTGCTGCGAGTCAGAGACGGGCTGAGAAGAAATTGAGCGGTCACGCGGTTGCAAATACGTGGTTTGATCCAGAGAGTCTCCCGCCCTGGCTTAACACGGAATGCTATTCGCGAGAAATTCATCCAAAGCTGAAGGTTGTTTTGGTTCGCGAGCTAGCATCAGCAATAGGTGTGTCGAGGCCCTGCGCTGCCCAGATTCGTTCCGGCAAGGTCAGACCACATCCGAGGCATTGGCAGAAACTGGCAGAAATTACAGGTGTCTCTGGCTAGACTACGGTAATGGCGATTTGTCGCTAACAATTAGCCAATTTGAATAACCGTACTGGAGTAAAGATCGCAATTACTGCAAGCAACACCAGTGGCAAGAGGTCGGTAACACCGTAAGTATCAAATGCCAGTGATCGGTGAATAAGAATTTCAAGGATGATCGGCGCGAAGAGTGGAAAATAGGCCAGCGCCAGAAACTGCAGGGCAAACATCGCGGTGACATATGCCTTAGCAGGACGGAAATGAATCAAGATCGCCGAGGAAAGCAGCGCGACCGCGCCAACCAGCATGGAACCTACAAGCAACTTGTAGTCTTGAAACTGAGCTAACCTTGGACTTGAGATTCCAGTTAGGAATAGATGGCTAGCGTTTGCAGCCATGATGAAGTAGATAGCGCAGACTGAGTACTTCTCCAAGCGAGTGACGCCCATAACGCTATATTTACCTTCGGTGGGCGAACCTTGCAAGATTACCGTGGGGAACAGGCCATACCAAAAACCTCTCCAGCGCCTCCGGATTGTTATGGTGAGGTTTTATCGTCAGTAATCTAGACCAGAAACGTCCGGCACAGGTAAATTTGGCTGGATGACGAAGATATGGTCCTGTGGTTACACCGTTATAGTTCTCATTTCACTGACGTCCTGTCGGCGAGATTCAGCGGTCTCGGATAAGCCAAATCAGCCGCAGGTCGTTCATTCAGCATCAACCATCACACTCTCAGTTTCCGAACAGAACGCAAAGTTACTAGAACAGTTGCAAGAGTACCCTAATCTCGAAGTGCTTTCGGTGGAGTGCCTGGAGGACCTGCAATTTCTGCCGGATTCTATTGGGACTCTTGGAAAATTAAGAGAACTGCGCATTGACAATGGAAATGGTTGTTCTATGAACCCAGTCTTGCCGGAGTCATTCGGTAATCTGCACTCCCTCGAAACACTTGTACTCTTTGGCGCCCAAGACCCTCGGACCACGGACGATTCCGGTCATCCTCAGCCGGGAGTGCGCCATCAATTTCCGAAGAGCACGTCCCGGTTGAAGAGCCTGACATATCTCGACCTCGGACGTAACGGATTCGAAGAAGTTCCGGATTTCGTCAAGGACCTCCCGAACATAACTCATCTCGGATTGGCGTGGAACGAACTCAAGGAGTTGCCGCCAACTCTGACCAGTCTCCGAAAACTAAAAACGCTGGACCTCGAAGGAAATGACTTGCATGATCTTCCGGATGTTCTGAATACGCTTCCGCAACTCTCCGCAGTGAAGCTGGGATACAACTGCAAGATCACTCAGAATCCATCCAAGATTAGAAAACTGAAGAGCCGTTTCCCAAAGATTCAGTTTGACTTCGTAGACGTGTACGACTGTCCAGCGAAGAAGTCGGAATAGTTGGCGATAACAGAGGATCCCGTAATCTGTCCAGCAACCCCGGATTGTTTATGGTAATGCGATATATCAATACCTATTTGGACGGAGAGGGTTCCGAAGAGACTTTCTTCAACTTGACCTCAAGGTTCAACGTCTCGCCAGACCCAACTTGTATTGGTGCAACCACTGCATGATGTGTGGACCACCAATCTTCGTACCCCGGATGCGATACCTTCATCAGTACAGGCGTATCTGATGGAATAAGCACGCTGAATTGCGCTGATAGCCCGCGTCCCAAGGACGACCGTCGCGGGTCAGCGGTGTCGCGAAATTCCACATACGCATCAATCGGGTTGGCCGTATCACCATCCGTTACAGTACCTGTTACCATGCCAGCTTTCTTGCTCAGCTTTAAATCGACTGTTGCGGTCTTGCTAGTTCTTGAGAGTTCAGTCTCGCGCTGTTTCTCGCCCGTGTAGAACGAAAGGTAAAGCGGCGGGTAGCCATCTTCCGGTTTCTCTGCCGATACGGAATATCGGCCATACGAGAGACGCTTGAACACGTAATGACCTTCATTGTCCGTTTGTTCTTGTGGAAGAATCGTACGCATGACACAAGGGCCAGAGCAAATGTACTTTGCAGTGACGGTCGCGGCAGGAACCGCGATCCCGTTTGCGTAACGCACTGTGCCTGTTATTGAGCCATTGTCTTGTGCGAACACCATCGCCGAAAGCAATCCAATCCAACATATCGACGTCATAAAGCGAAACGACACAATTGCTTTTGACTCCATGCCATTAACCCCAGCCAGGGTTGGATGCAGAATAACTGTTGCGAACAGGCATTATCGTAAATTAACAAAACTAACGCCAAGCCCACTCTCGATTAGGCATGGAAGAGGGGGTGCAACTTTCCGGCTCGCTACCACCTATCCCCGTAAGCACATATCGGGGATAGGTGTTAGCGGGCGCGAAAGTTGCACCCCCGTCCGTGAAGTTAATAAGTGAGGAGAGCTGCTCCTACGCTTTAATATCAAGGGAGAAACGGGCAGCGGAGAAATCGAAGCAGGCATAGGTGTCATGGTCGAGACGCACTCTTAGTCTTGGTAGAAAATCGTGGATAAAGTTGGACGGTGTGGAAGGGGTTAGTGCTTTCGGCGGCTGCGCTTCAGTCGTTCAGTCACGTAGACCACAACGACGGGGCCAAGCACAAACTGCACGAATGCAACAAACCCTTCCATCAGGAAGTGGTTCATTCAGGTTGATCGATTTTGGAACGGAGCTGCTCTTTTGGGAGTCAGGGAGGCCGAGCCTATCAGCGCTCGGAACTGTACGTAGGAAACACACCTACCCTACCCAAAGCCTCTACTAGGACAGGGACCCGGCTATGCGGCCAAGGCACGCTTATAACTAGTACTTGCGAAACATTATACCACCCTAAAAAGAGATACCTCGCCCACTTGTCAGAGTTAGCCCGCGAGATTTTTGTTTTTCAGACGTGTGCACCAAATTCAAGCGCACACAGCTTAGCTAAAAGGTGAGATATTTCGTCGCAAGAGACTCTATGACGCGGACCTCCAATAATATCCCTGACTTTGCTATGGATCTCGGTGGTTAGTCCGTAAGGTTCAGATAGTGTCGATACGCATTATGAATTCGATATTCGTGGGCCTTGTAGAGACCTAACGAGCCTGTATCAGGACTTGTAATCACGAATTCAACTTCGGATGTCTTCGTTCGTTTGATTCCGAGAAATCCTACGCTGTACAGAAGTTCAATTAGACGTTCTTTTGTTGCGTAAAACACATATTCCTCTTTGGAAAACATTTCGCGAATACGGTTCCCAGTTATCACCTCATTGGTAAGCAATGTCACAAGTTCTTCATTCTTGTACGTTTGCTTCTGGCCACTGAACAGTTGTTGCAGGAAGTCATTTATATGGGGATATGTCCGACCAAAGTCTCTATTGAGGGTAGCGAGCTTCTCTTTTGAGTAGGTGCCTTCTACATTCTCTACAATTTCCTGGGTAATCTTTGACTCGCTCGCAACATCCTTAGCCATATTGCAGTAAACAATCAGATCACGAGGACCACTCACACAGCGGCTAATAATGTAGTTCTGCAGCTTATCAAGTCCTTTGGATGTGTCAAATTCAAGGGCCCATGCTTCGTTATCGCTGAGGCTGTCTTTCCCGTGGATTTCTCGGATCCGAGCAGCCAACAATCTGATTAGCTCGTCTCTACCCCATGAAATCGGCGGTGAAATGAAATCCCGGAGTTTGTCATACTCTTTCGCGTTTTCAAAAAACAGTTTGAACACGCCAGATTTGAGAAATATCAAACAATGTATGGACCGCTTGAAATTCTTATTAATCTCCTTTGCTGCTCGCAGCAAGCCTTACGCCCATCTGATCCGTAGCGGAAGGGAAATTCCGCATCCCAGACACTGGCTCACGCTGGCGAACTTGTCAATGACCGTTGAATAGGTTGCACATCTACTCAGTCTTCAATGCTATTGTGGGCTCCACCCTCGCAGCCCGTATCGCAGGTAGACACGACGCGGCTAGTGATACAGCAAAAACAGCCGCAAGTACGAACACCAACAATGCTGGATCGTTGATTTTCACACCAAAGAGGAATCCTTTTTCAATGTGAATAAACCCAGAAGCTCCAGTAGTACCGGGATTGTGTAGATTCAGAGCCTTAGCCCCGAATATTGTTTCGTTGAAGACACCAGCTAAGGCAAGTGCAACTACAAGCCCAACCCCACTTCCTATCACTGCGAGTCTCATGGTCTTCTCAACAAAGAGCTGAAAGATGTTCCTACGATTCACGATCACTGGGGTGGACGAACCACTTACGGAGAGTGATGAATCCTCAGAGGTAAAATCGCGTCCTCGCAGCAGGGGAATACCTAAAGTCTCGAAATATCGAGGGGATACCCAAGAATAGAACACGTCTGGATGAAGCTCACGAGGCTCGGTCCTGCCCTCTGTGACGACGTCAACCGGAGCACCTTCTGTCCCACTCATAGGCAGCGTCGCTGAGGAACTCACCGATAACACACCGGGTAATCCTGTTGCTCGCGTGCTGAATTGTGCATAGAAGGTTTCGAAACGACGTTCAGCCTGATCTGCTGGTTCAGTTTGAGAATCCTTGACCGTTAGGACTAAGACATGGTCAGCATCAAACCCAACGTTCGCTGTTTCGAGATTCACGAAACTGCGGAGTAGCGCGGTAGCTCCTAGCAACAAGATAACCAACATTGCGACCTGAGCAGTAGCGAGTACCAATCCAAAGCGAGTTGTTTTCCTTGGTGCTTGATTTCCGCCCAGCCTCAGATCTGTTACGACGGGGAAGCTACTCGAAATCAATGCGGGTGTGAGACTACAAAGTATGATCGTTAGCGTGACTAAGAAAGCAGTGAACAAAAGTACTCGAAAATCAAGACTTGCAGAGAGCATAACCGGCGCTGTCTGAATAGCTCCGGGAATTCGATCATTTGCAAACGAAGCGACCAGATAAGAGATCATCCACTTCGCCAAGATAAGGCCAAATAAGGTACCTAGCACGACCAACAGAAAACCTTCAGTTAAAACGCTTCGAGATAGGTCCCAGCGCGTGGCACCTAACGCGGTTCGGACTGCAAACTCTTTGCGTCGTTGTATTCCTCGCATGAAAAGCAAACTGGCTAGGTTCACACATCCAATGAGTAGAACGAGGGCCACGATGCACATCAAAATTCTTACCGATAGTCCGATCTGAATTCTTAGTTGCGAGATCCCATTACTTGCATTGAGTACAACCGAACGTACAAACAGTTGCCGTATGAGAGGAGCGAGCTGTGGAGCTCGGCTAGCAACTGCCTCTATCCTTTCAGCGGAGAACTCCTCGAACAATGGCTCGATTGTGGATTGGGCTTGTGCGAGTGTGACCCCTGGCTTCAGCCTTCCCATGATAACTACACTCGACCTTTGGAGAGCCGGTGTTGCAGCCAAGGGTACAAACAAATCGGGAGAACTGCCTACTACAGTTCCAAAAAACTCCGGTGGTGTTACTCCGACTATCGTGAAAGCATTGTCGCCGAACCGAATTACCTGCCCTATAACCGTCGGACTGGATTCGAAGGTGTGCTTCCAATAGTTAAAACTAATCACAGCGACAGGGTTATGAGATCTCTCGTCCTCGGTAGTTAGTGTCCTCCCAAAAAATGGCCGTACTCCAAGGACAGCGAAATAGCTTCCTGAAACGATCTCGGCCTGAGCGGATTCAACTGTCCCAGCCCTCGTAATACTCCACTTCTCAGGCCCGACGAACGCAAGGACGCCATCGCAAACTGAGCATCGGTCAGTGTAAGCTGAAAACAAAGGAGTGGGAGAAAAGGCCTCTGTTCCATATGCTCCAGTGTTCGTGATCCAGACAAGGCGCTGTGGTTGTTCGACTGGAAGTGGACGCAAGAGAAGAGCATCGATGACGGAAAAAATGGCTGAATTAGCCCCGATACACAGCGCGAGGGTAGCAATGACGACGCCGGTTGTGAGCGGAGTCTTGGCGAAGTGGCGAATCGCGAGTTTAGCGTCCCAAACTGATCGGCTCATTTAAAACACTAACCTCTCTTCAATCTCGGTTCGGATGAGTTCGTGTCGACATAGAGGATTACAAGTTCAATCGACGACATGGAATATCTAGTCTGGTCTTTCGATCCAAGAGTTTACCGATGAGACAACAGCTTACCGAGCAAGAGGCCTTCGTCCAAATGAATTATGAAGCTCCCGCAAATTGAGAACAGGACTACGGCTACGCGGATTGTTTACGATAAGGCGCTCACTATCGACCCGTCGCAAGCCATTCTTCTACATGCGCGATCAGGCCGCCGACTGTCGCAACGCCCTGTTCCAGAACCTCGTCGATCTGGTCGAAGGGTTGCCGACCATGCCCAAAGCTGAACCCCTGAGGCAGGTTCCTAAACGCGTCGTCAAGCTCCGCGAGGAAATGTTCCGCATCTTCACTTCCCATTGCATCAACCCAGCGGAAATCGTCCGTCAACGCTTGCTCATCAAGTCTTAGCTCAGCCGCAAGCATTCTGAGAATACGGGTTGTTACAGTGCTTTCTCTCATAAGACCAGTTTGGAAGATAATTTATGGTAAGGCGAAATCTCGCCAACAATCCTCCTATCGCCAATTATCAAAGAGGACGGTCGTTTTCTTCCTTTTCATATGTTTGATACTTAATCGCTTCAAGTCGGGAGTACCGATGGTCACTCTCGAACAATCATCCATGTAATAGACGAAGATGGAAATGCCGCTTCCCGTGACATTGTCAGGCTTTCCGCATTTCTTCACGACATCGACCATTGTAGAGTCAGTCTTGAACGACTTGAAGCAACCAACCTGCCTCGCAGTCTTCGGAGTCTCAGGACCATTAAATTGCTCTGGCATGGGTTGGTTGAAAAAAGGGTCGCGCGGTGCGTGGCATTTGTCGGCAATTGTTTCCTGAGCCGCGAGGTTGAAACATAACGCCATTACCGCCAGCACTGCATGAGGTTTGCCCATGCGATAAATCTACGCGCAGGCGAATCGCTTCGCCAACTGAGGATTGCACCCCCCTTGTCCGTGCCTAATCGAGATTGTGCTTGGTGTTATTTTTGTTGCTTTTCGCCTGTTCCGAATAGCCATTCAGGGCCAAAAGCAATGTTGAACTACCGCCCTTCATAAGCCTTTGAAGAAGGATTCCAGTTCCCGGGTAACCTCTGCGGTGTTGCTCAAGAACACGTAGTGGTTCGATCTCGGAATGTCAATGAACCGGACGGGAGCCTTGGCTTCTCGCATTTGATCCATCCATCGATAGATGTAGATGTCAGTTGCGGCCCAAAACGCATCGATCGCGCTGCGCTCCTGGTCGTTCTTCGGAACATAATTAAGTTTGTGGTTCTCAATGCAAACGACATCGGTCTGTGGCTTCGCAGGGCAGTCTCCATCGACAAAATCCAGGATCGGAACAGAAACGTGCGAATAATCACGCTTCTGCGCTCCATCGCCGATGAGTTTGTGAATCCGTTCCTCGTCGGGAAAATCTTCGACTCTACCCTCGCGTGTAATCACATTGGCGGCACAAATTTCTCCAATTGGAAAGTGGACTCGGACCCGGTTGTCGAGCCATCGGGACATTGCCTGAACTGAATTGTGGTCGGCCTCGGTAGCGGGTGGCCCACCCTGCATGCCTTTTGGAAGTCGGTGAGCGAGTTCCATGTACTCCTTGTTGCTGGCTGGAAAGTCTGTAGGATCGGCACCCGCTGCAAGGTACACCAACCCACCAAGCAGCTTCGAGTGTTGCGCGCCAAGGGGAGTGAGTTCCTCTCCTGCCATGGAATGTCCGACGAGGACTGGTTTCGCGATCTTCAACTGCTCGATAACGCTGAGAATGTCATCTGCTAATCGCTGCTCGGAGTAGCCGCTCTGAGGACGACTAGAGGCACCGAATCCCCGACGAGTGATGCCATAGACATGACCGAAGCCCGTAAGCGTGGGCGCGAAGTCGTCGTATATATGAGCGGTATTGCCCGATCCTGCCAAGAGGACGATTGGACGACCGGTGCCGCCCCAATCAAGAACTTCGAGGGCGATACCCTTCTCAACTTCTACAAACTGCCTTTTGTGGCTGGAGGTGTCGTTACAGGTCTGGGCAATTGCGAGCGAGGCCGTGAAGAGAAGAGCCAGCAGTGTTCTCAATTTGTGCCTCCGACAATCGTCCTGTTCGCAAGATCTGGGGGGTGCGATTCTATCGCACTGTTTCCCGTCGCGGAGAATTGTTGACGATAAACTCCCTCACCGTAAACAATCCAGAGTCGCCGGATAGAACTAGTTACCCTCTTGGCGAACCAAGGTCTTCGTTCTACTTTTTCAAAGCTAAGTCTTGTTTCACCGCGTCGTAATCCTCGCGGATTGCCTGGATCACAAAATTCGGGTCGTCCCATTGCACGTGATGACCGCTGTTCGGGTTGATGACTACCTTGCTGTTATTCGACAACGATGCCATGTCCTCGAGTTGGCGTTGGCGTTCCTCCTGACTGACAGGATTGTCGCGAAAGGTTCCGATCACAATGATCGGTATTCCACCGAATGGGTGAAGCTTACCCTGTCGCCAATCGTGGAGCTGCTGGAGTTCGTCTGGAACCCAGATCATCGGATCACCTTTGGGCGTAAGAAACTTGGGATGAGCGTGGGCCCATGCACGGAGGCGAAGCATTTCTCGCGGCAGGCGGTTGAGAGGGGGACCCACCGGAGCTGCGGCTTCAGCCTCAAGTTGCTTTTTCCGTTGTTCGAAATGGGCCTGCTCTTCCGGGGTGGGAGGGAGAGGCGGGCTGGTCTTCATGGTTTGTGGCGTGGGAATGGGCTTTCCGGTCGCGCGCTCGCGGAACATCTTGTCTCCCATGGGCGTGTCTTCATGCAGAGAGTCGACCAGTACCAAGCCCGCGACCTCTTTGGGATAGGTGATTGTGTAGAGCCGCGCGAGCATACCGCCCGAAGAGTGACCCACGAAGATGTAGGGGGGCGCAATCTTGAAAACTTCCTGATGCATGGTGGCCGGGACTGGTCCGGCATCGCTGAAGCCTTCATAGGCGTGGTCATAGCTGCAAGTGCGCGTGAATTGACCAACGTCCGGTTGCACTAGGGACCAGTCGGTGAAGATATCTCCAGCCCCGTTCTCGAAGATCACAGTCGGCGATCCCTTTCCGATACAGTAAAGATGCAATCGGTATCCGCCGATATCGACCATCTGGCCAGGAACCGGCGGTGGATCTTCTTTCGATTGTTGTGCGACTAGGAGGTTTGAAGTTACGAGAAGAAGAACCGCCAAGAAAGACCGATTAAACATCAAGTGCTCGCCCCACCACGAGGGGGAATATTGTAGTCCAAGTGAGAATTGACTGCTTGGAGAGCCCATTCCTGACGTTCAAGAAGCGATACGCATACGTCGCTTCACGACCTTAGCGGAATTTGTTGTTGGGAAATCGCCTTACCATAAACAATCCGGAGTAGCTGGATGCAATCTCCCGTTAATGTTGTGACTTGTTTTCGCAAGCCTCGTAGTCTTCATCTTGGCGCTGCCATTCCTCACAACCTTCGATAAAGGACTGAGAATTTCCTCCACATGAGGCTGGCTCGTGCTTTTCTGCCCATTCGAATCCGGCGTAGTGTCCTGATCCTTCGGAGTAAGGGTTCTGAGGTTCCTCACAACTTAGTTCCTTCGACTTTAGTTGTTCGGATTCTGAGGCATGTTCTGACGAAGACGATTCGCAGGCACTCAACATTAGAGATATTGCTAACCCCAAGATTGTCAGTGATCGAGGTACCATCACCGCATCGCCGCCACGCTGAAGCAGAACATGCAAACGCCGATAACCGAACCGCGGCTTCTCCCGCGCCAACTCCACCAGCCGAGCTCGAAGATCCTCATCCGACAATCTTGTCTGATACCGATAGCTGCTGACTGCCATCGACAGCAGCCCGCAGACCCGGCGCTCGCTGGCTGGATAATGTTCCCTCAGCCAGCTCGCGTCCGTCCTCTGATCTACGAGCGCAATCAATCACCGCCTTCAGCATCTCTTTGTCCAGGCTCAGATCGGCCACCAACTTCCGCAAGCGCGTGTTCTCGTCGCGCAGTTGCTTGGCTTCCTGCACCTCGCTCACGTTCATGCCTCCGTACTTCGCCTTCCACGCATACAACGTGTGCTTGGAAATTCCAACTTCCCGCGCCACATCCTCGGCCTGCGGCCTGCTTCCACCTGCTTCAAGGCGCTGATCATCTGCGCCTCCGTGTGCTTGCCTCTCGACATAGTTCCGCACCTTTCCCGGATCCAATTCAGAATCCGAAATCATACTCGGTTATGTGCGGATTTCGGGGAGCAGG
>DASXUM010000119.1:0-5077 GCA_036504835.1 Candidatus Nanopelagicaceae bacterium | reverse complement strand
GCCGAACACCTAGACCTATCTACATCGTCAATCAGCAATATTGGATACTCAGAGCACCACCCCGATACACGTGTCATATCGGGGTGGAACTCAGTAATTTAGAGAGTATCGCTCTTTGTTTCGGCGCTGGTGCTTCGCTCGCCGGCACTGCTATCGACAGCACTGTGAGTTGTGACAGTTGTCGAACGCTTCTTGAAGGTGGCGACCATTGAGATCAGAAAGACGACCGCTCCGCCGCCCATAAGGAGATAACCAATCAGGTTCTGGTCAACCCATTTCACATTGAAGTTCAGTGCGTAGGCGACGATTGCGCCTGCGATGAAAAGAAATATTCCGCTTCCTATACCCATGATCGATTCCATTCATTTGATAAGCATCGGATACCAACGACGCCTGCAGTGAAAGCCAGACAGGCTGATACGTGTGTAATAAGACCATACACGGCGATGCTTGATAAAGCGGCGGGCGTTGGCTTTTAATCGGGTGAATCTCCTGTGAAAACTAAATTCCTCAGCGTTGGATCAGAGATGCCCGCGTATCTGTTTAAGTAATTCTGGAAGATTTACATATGCAAATCGAACGCCTGCGTCGCTGTAGCCGTATGGCAGAAGAAGAGTCTCTCCATGCAAGAGCGAACCACATGAGTACACAACATTGGGCGTATATCCCTCACGTTCATCCGCGTCCGCAGTGAGGAGAGGAAGACTCAAATTGCCGATAACCACCGTGGGATCTTTGAGGTCCAAAAGGAGTGCACCGATACCGTATTCGCGCATTGGTCCCACACCGTGTGTGATAACCAGCCAACCTTCGGGAGTTTCAATGGGAGATCCGCAATTCCCAAGTTGCGTGAATTCCCACGGCTGCTCTGGGATGTGAATATTGACTGGGTCGTACCAGAGATACATGTTGTCCGAATAGGCAACGCTGATGTTTTCACGATCCCACCGCGATAGAGCTACATACTTGCCGTTGACGCGGCGCGGAAAAATCGCCATGCCTTTGTTCTTGGCGGCTGGACCGATAAGGCGAGTGATATCGAAGGTCCGAAAATCCTGGGTCTGAATAAGGTGGGGCTTAACTTGCATGCCGTTGTAGGCAGTGTAAGTGCCAAGATACGTGGTCTGCCCATCGTCATCCGTAAATTGCGTGAAACGAGCGTCCTCCATTCCATGAGATTCATCGACCGAGGTGGGATAAAGGACACGCTCGGATATCTCACGATCGTGCGGAAACTCAATTCGGTAATTGCAGGAAGTAATCCAGCGGATCTCTTTAATTACCTCTTTGGTGCTGTTTCGAGTCAATTCATCTTGCTCCACTGAAGTAATTGCCTCGTGGAGATGTGTCGAGCTGAATTGTTCCGGTAGCAGGCTTAAGAAGTATTTCGAGGCCGCTTCATCTTCAAAATCGGCCAAGGCATCGCGTAGAAAGTCGATTGCCATGGTTCCGCGGGAAGCGGTTCCAGTAACGAGTTGGGTTCCTGGTTCGTCGATACGGATCTCTTGCGAATTACTAATGACACCGGTGCGGAATTCAATACTCGATATGTGGCCCTCACCAACGGACCTAACGCTCATAATGAATCGCAACTGACCATCATCCAGGCCGGTTTGATCCGGGTGAAGGACGATTGAGGGGTTGAAGAAGGCCGCACCTTCAATTGAATACTCTTTGGTGAAGTATGCCCCTATTAAGTCACGTCGATCGGTGGAATTGACGACCAACTTGGGAAGGTGGTGGGCGATAAGTGCGAAATTCTCCGCCAGCATATTGCGGAAATTGGGATGCCTATGCCCGTAACGCCCGATCGTCTCATTGAGAACGGTAAGGACTTCCTCATCCGTCATCCCAAGAACTCGCTCGATAACCGAGTCGGCTCGCGACAATTCGTTATCCATGATCTCTTGTCCAGGCAGATACAGGCGTGCGATAACTCTGCTGGCATCAGCGCGGAGGACTAGCGGATCTTTCCGTGCCAAGTTGGATAAAGCGTCCATGGAGTTATAACCTCTCGTCGTTTCCACCTTACTCTCAACTTCCGGTTCATGCTTCATCGGAATATGCGTGCATACGCGCGAGTAGGGTCTGTGATTATTCTGAGAGTTCACACTCAAGCGGAACATCAACTAGAAAACATCGGCCTTGAGGATTAGCATCAAAAATGCGTTTCGCCTCTGGCCGTCCGAGGCTTCCCAATCAGTAATCCATCGTGCGAGGTGAGTGAAATGGGTATTCAATTCGGTTTCGTAAGTTCCTATCCACCAACTCATTGTGGAATAGCCACCTTCAGTAATTCGTTACTCAAGGCGATAGGCGACATCGATGCCCACACCATTGGTGTCGTACGACTCCTAGGATCTCCTTCTGACGAAGATGTGCGCACATCGGCGCCTGAAGTCGTCTCCACAATTTCTCCGGGAAATCCAGAGTCGATGAATTCTGCGATCGCTGCTCTTAATGCACGCGACATTGCCGTCATACAGCATGAATTCGGAATATTCGGTGGACCCGATGGAGACGACGTACTAGTCATCCTGCGAAATCTTCGTGTGCCCTCGATCGTTGTTCTCCATACGGTCCTCGCATCCCCGACCTGGCATCAGCGCGAAATAATGAACGAAATCTGCCATAAAGCATCCGCGGTGGTAACCATGAGTGAAGCGGCACGTGATCGCCTTCTCAGCACCTATTCCGTGGAACCATCACGAATTTTCGCAATTCCTCATGGTTCTCCTCCTTTCCCACATGTAAGGAACCGAAATGCCTCTGCCAATCCCATCGTTCTTACTTGGGGGTTAATTGGCCCAGGAAAAGGTATTGAGTGGGCGATTGAGGCATTTGCCCATCTCAAGGATATGGACCCCATGCCGCACTACGTCGTCGCTGGTCAAACGCACCCTAAAGTCCTCGCGCGCGAAGGCCAGGCCTACAGAGATCAGTTGCAGAATCAGATTGACGAGTTGGGCTTGAGCGAATTCGTGGAATTGCGGTCCGACTATCTCGATGACTATGCCCTTGCAAATCTCGTTTCTTCGGCATCTGTAGTGCTCTTGCCGTATGACACTACGGATCAGGTGACTTCGGGTGTGCTCATCGAAGCGGTGACTGCCCACAGACCAATTGTCGCGACGGACTTCCCGCACGCAGTTGAACTCCTGTCGCAGGGAATTGGACTCATCGTCCCTCATCAAGATCCAATCGCCATCGCAGACGCGCTTCGCCGCATCTTGCAAAATCCCGACGTGGCACAGAAGATGTCAGAACGGGCGGGCTTCATGTCAGCACGACTTCTCTGGCCGGCTGTTGCCGCACGATATGTCCAGCTTGCAAAGTCGCTAATCCGAACCAGTGCAGTCGCATGAATCTTCAAATCAATGGGACCCCTCCCCTCCATCATCTAGAGCGGTTAACAACATCTCTGGGCATGTATGAACACGCTCTCTTTCATGAGCCGCGACCAGAACACGGCTACTGCGTAGACGATGTGGCGCGAGGTTTGGTTTTCCTCTGTCGCGAACCAGAGTTAAGCAAGACTGCCGAAAAGATGCTGGATCTGTATTTGGGTTTTACTTTGGCCGCGATCACTGCAGATGGCTCATGCCATAACAGAATGAATGAGAACGGCGCCTGGACCGACGAATCTGGCAGAGGAGACTGGTGGGGACGCGCTTGCTGGGGGCTGGGCTTCGCGGCAGTTCATGCGCCCACCCCCGAGCAAAGAAGAAATGCGCTCGATGGTTTCAGGGTCCTTGCGCAGACTCTTTCCCCGGATTTGCGCGCCATTTCATTTGCCACTCTGGGCGCTGGAGAGATTCTCCTAAAGCAGCCGGATGAGAAGGCGGCACGAAACATCGTCCTCGAAGCCGAGTCCCGTCTCAATCAGCAGATTTCTCCGGAATGGTTCTGGCCCGAAATGCGTCTGGGTTACAGCAATGCCTCCCTTGCAGAGGCGGCGATGTTGGCGGGACAAGTACTACATCGACAGACCTTGATCGAGTGCGGCCTACAGATGCTTGAGTTCCTTCTGTCCATCGAAATCCGCGACGGACATTTTTCACCAACCCCAGTGGGAGGGCGTGGTCCCGGCGAAACCGATATCCAATTCGACCAGCAACCGATAGAGATTGCCGCGATTGCTGATGCGTGTGCACGTGCATGGTCAATCACAAGCGATGAACGGTGGGTGCGCGAAGTTGAGAGAGCCTGGAACTGGTTTACCGGCGATAATGACGTCGGAGTGAGAATGTTTGATCCCAATACCGGCGCAGGATTCGACGGTCTTCATGCCCACGGCCCCAATCA
The DNA here is from genome assembly GCA_036504835.1 of Candidatus Nanopelagicaceae bacterium. Lineage (GTDB taxonomy): Bacteria > Actinomycetota > Actinomycetes > Nanopelagicales > Nanopelagicaceae > QYPT01. The sequence continues at coordinate 772 of DASXUM010000119.1, read as the reverse complement.
GAATCAGGGTGCGGAGTCGACAATGGCAATGCTGACTACTGCCCAGCAACTCAATAGAGTCAGCGGCTCGCAGGATTCTGAATCGATTCTTTCGTAAACTCTTCATACATATCGCACATCAGGGCAGATAGAGTCCCGCCAGATCGCGTAGGTTGCGGCAGTTTAAGTAACGTGTCGCGGACTTGCGCGGTGGCGTGCTCTATCTGCCATCGCATCTCCGCGTTGGCCGCGTCTGGATCACGGGAGTTTGCCAGCCCAGCCGCCACCGCCGCGTAGGCGACTCCGCGTGCATGAGCACCCATGTGAGCGACCGCTGCAGCATGGCCCGCAGCCCTCGCTGCAGCCTTTGCCGCGTCGTCGCCAACTTCTCTCGCAGCCGCGTGAGCCTTTGCAGAGAGCGCGCGCACTGGTCCTATTCGCATGTCCCCTCGCGCAAATGCTCGGACGCCACCAATGGCTTCGCGCGGACGTGTATCTAGCGGTGCGACACGGTCAAATAGCGGCAAGACCCTTTCGGCACAGTCAGCCGCCCACACGGCAAGTACTCGCCTATCATCCTCACTCAGGGTCAGTAGCCCGAACTCGCTTCTCACAACTACATCCCCGATGGGAAGGTTTCCAGCACTTCGCCTGCTTCCCATCTCACACTTTTTTCAAGAGGCTCCACAGCGCGAGTGTGATCGACATGAATTACCGCATCAAATTGATGCGACAGCGACGCCTGGAAGTAGTGGCTCTGGCGCTCAGTCTCGGGGCGATAGATAACACCGAT
>DASXUM010000118.1:0-2871 GCA_036504835.1 Candidatus Nanopelagicaceae bacterium | reverse complement strand
TGGGAGTCGAGGACACGGCGGATGCGCACGAACTTGGCTTGGCGTTGGCGGAGCAGATCCTTAGGACACCACTTGGCTCTCGTTTGGGATCGACGCGTGGTTAAGCCCGTCCTTCTCATTCGCGGGGATAACAATGAATCTGACGAGGTCGCGCTGTCAAAGTTGGGAATCCCAGCGATTATCGACCCCTATTTGGAGATCAATGTTGCAAGTGATCACAGCGGCGGTCTACATCTCCTTGAGTTGCTAGAAAGTGCGGATGCGCCCCTGTGGTTGATTGCGACCTCCGTGAATTCCTTGAAGTTCTGGGGAAGCATTGTTGGGCAAGACCGACTTCGTAAAGCGATCGCAGTGCAGAAGCACGTGCAATTTGCCGCCGTGGGGGAGACGACGGCCGAAGCACTTCGGGAATATGGAGCAGGGAATGTTCTCATTCCCAAGGAAGCAACGGCCAAATCCCTGGCCGACGAATTGGTTGCGGCATTTCCCGTAGGCCATGCCTTAATCCCGGGCGGGAATCTGGCCATGCGTACATTGCCGACGACACTTACCTCGGCAGGGTGGGAGGTAAGCACGGCGGTCGTCTACATAACTTCCCGAGTTGAAGAAGAGCCGAAGTCGGCTCAGATGGTGAGAGAGAACCAGGTGGGAGCCATTCTTTTTCGTTCGCCCAGCGCAGTCCGCGCTCTTACCCACTTCGTTTCCCAACCGAGTGTCCCGCTGGTCTGTGCAGGAGTTACGACCGCTGAAGCAGTCGAACAGCAAGGTTTGACGGTGGCCGCTCTGTCTCCTAGTCCTTCGGCCGAGGTAGTGGCCTCCACCATTTATTCGTTACTCTCTTAAGAAAGAATTCCACGGAAAGAAAAGGCAGGGATCATGGGCATCATTGAGCGACCACGGCGACTTCGAAGCACCGCAAAACTTCGCGCGATGGTCCGTGATACCAACGTGGCGCCAAGTTCTTTGATCTTGCCGATCTTCATCAGAGAAGGTCTGGATAGCCCTAAACCCATCACGGGGATGCCAGGCGTCGTTCAACACACGAATGAGTCTTTTAAGTCTGAAATTGATAAGGCACTGCACGCCGGCATTGGCGGAGTGATGATCTTTGGCATCCCGGAAAAGCGCGATGCAGTTGGCTCTGAGGCACTCAATCCCAATGGAGTGCTTTCCAGTGCTATTCGCGATGCTCGCAATATCGCCGGTGACGACTTGGTGATTGTGGCTGATCTTTGTATTGATGAGTTCACGAGCCATGGACATTGCGGAGTCTTGGACACGCAGGGTTCAGTCGATAACGACGCAACTTTGAAGATTTACGCAACGATGGCCAAAGTGCTTGCGCAATCAGGGGCGCACATGGTCGGCACCAGTGGAATGATGGATGGACAAGTTGGAGTCGTGCGCACCGCCCTTGATGAGTCCGGGTTTACCGACGTACTTATTCTCGCATATGCAGCGAAATTCGCCTCTGCGTTTTATGGTCCGTTTCGCGAGGCCGTTGAATCACAGTTGGAGGGCAACAGGAATACCTATCAACAGGATCCGGCAAACATCAAGGAATCGTTGCGAGAGGTCCGATTGGATGTTGCCGAAGGCGCAGATATTGTCATGGTGAAACCGGGGCTTGCCTATCTCGACATCTTGTATGCAACCTCGCAGGCCGTTGATATTCCTACTGCTAGTTACATAGTTTCAGGAGAAATGGCCATGCTCGAGGCCGCGGCTGCGCAAGGTTCTATCGATCGCGAGCGCGCAATTCTCGAAGTGCTTTCTTCGGTAAAACGAGCGGGAGCCTCCGTTATTTGCACATACTGGGCGTTGGAGGCGGCGGAACTATTGAAGAGGAATTTTGCATGAGCTCCATTGATAAATCGAAGGCTTGGCATGATCGTGCTCTTAAGGTAATTCCAGGTGGTGTGAGTTCTCCTGTACGCGCGTTCTCTGCAGTCGGCGGGACTCCACGGTATTTTGTGGAAGGCAAAGGATCTCGAATTTTCGACGTTGACGGCAACGAATACGTGGACATGGTCGGTTCGTGGGGTCCGATGATTGTGGGTCACGCCCATCCCGACGTTGTACGTCGAGTGGTGGAGACTGCTTCGAAATCTTCGTCTTTCGGGGCTGCCAGCCCAAATGAAGTTCTGCTGGCCGAAGAAATTATTAAGCGTGTAAGTGCCGTCGAACGCGTGCGCTTTGTTTCATCGGGCACTGAAGCTGTGATGACCGCAGTTCGTCTGGCAAGGGCTGCGACCAATCGCAATGTCATCGTGAAATTCGCGGGCTGCTATCACGGCCATGCTGACGCCCTTCTTGTCCAGGCAGGTTCTGGGGTTTTGACCCTTGGCCTTCCAAATTCTCCTGGGGTGACTCCTGGCCAAGCCCAAGATACTGTCGTCGTTGCGTACAACGATTTTGATGCGATCAAAGAACTTTTCGCGACGCGCGGGAGTGAGATTGCCGCCGTCTTAACTGAGGCTGTTCCTGCAAACATGGGTGTCGTGCCTCCTGCTCCCGGCTTCAATGCGCTCTTATCTCGCTTGTGCAATGAGAACGGTGCGGTATTCATTCTGGATGAAGTAATGACGGGTTTTAGGCTCTCATCTGGTGGTTGGTGGCACCTCGTGAATGAAGAGGAATCCTGGACACCTGATCTCATTACCTATGGCAAGGTGATCGGTGGGGGATATCCAGTTGCGGCCGTCGCTGGTCCCTCTCGAATCATGGACTTGTTGGCGCCCATTGGTTCGGTGTACCAAGCAGGTACCTTGAGCGGCAATCCCGTGGCTACAGCAGCGGGACTGGCAACCCTCGAACTCTGCGATGACGCTCTGTACGCCACATTGAATTTACGTGCTCGGCAGGTTGGAA
>DASXUM010000117.1:0-4294 GCA_036504835.1 Candidatus Nanopelagicaceae bacterium | reverse complement strand
CGCGCTATTGCGCGCCCAACGCCGTCACGTGTGCCCGCGCCAATGACGTGGAGGGTTACCCCGCATACTTTTCCGTTCGAGTCCTTCAATGCATCAAGTACCAGCGCGTGCTCTAAAACCTCAATCTCGGGGTCGTTTCTCACTGCGGCTAGAAGCGCACGTGATACTTCTGCTCCCGTTGCATCTCCCCCTGCGTGAAGAATGCGATTTCGGTGGTGCCCACCTTCGCGAGTGAGAGAGATTTCTCCACTTGCTTCTTTATCAAATACGGCACCTCGCGCAATCAATTTGCGAACTGCTTCGGGTCCTTCCGATACCAAGACTTTGACGGCGGGTTCATCACATAATCCGGCGCCTGCAACAAGTGTGTCTTTCTCATGTTGATCGGGTGTATCTCCCGGGCCCAATGCCGCGGCGATCCCACCTTGGGCCCACTTGGTCGAACCTGCATCCACTCTCGCTTTGGTAACTAGAAGGACCGACAGACCAAAACTTCTTATTTGAAGTGCAGTGGTCAGCCCTGCAACGCCGGAGCCGACAACGATCACATCCGCGCGCGCAGTCCACCCAGGACTTGGAGCAAGTAGTTTCATCGAGTCGTGCCAACCATGGACATATTGTCGATCAAACGGACCCCATTTACCCAACCGGCTATCAATGCCCGTTTCTTCACCGTTGAATCCGTAGCCAGAGAAAAGTCCGTTTCATCAATAATTACTGCATATTCACAGGTGAATTCGGGTTCAGATGCGAGGGTCGCCGCAAGTTCATGCTCCATCTGCGCAATCGAGTCCATCCGAGAAGCATTGGTCAAAGCACGAGAAATGACCAGCGCTACTTTCAGATCTGCGGCGTTTAGGCGGGTATTCCGAGACGAAATCGCCAGACCGCTGGCCTCTCGGACGGTAGGAACCGCAATGATCTCCACGTTCAGTCCATAGTCCTGCACCATCTTCTTAATGAGGAAGAGTTGCTGGAAATCCTTCTCTCCGAAAATGGCCCAGGTCGGCTGGACGAGATCAAATAGTCGTTTGACGACCGTGAGCATCCCTGCGAAATGCCCTTTACGCATCGCACCTTCATACAGGCGACCCACCGGCCCTGGATCCAGTTTCTCCATGGGGCTGGGATAGATCTCTTGACACTCCGGCATCCATAGAACACTCGCACCTGCTTCTTGCGCCGCCCGAATGTCAGAATCAGGAGTTCGCGGATATTTCTCTAGATCCGTGGCGTCGTTGAATTGAAGCGGATTGACGAAAATGCTCACCACTACTGACTCAGATAATTCACGAGCCCGTTCAATCAGGGCGGCGTGGCCCTTGTGCAATGCCCCCATCGTCGGGACAAAGGCGATCGGCCCCAACTTGGACCGATCCACACGGCTTAGGTGGTCAACAACCTGCATCTGCTCCAGTCCTTTCTTGGTACCGGGCTCAGTAGACCTTAAACATTACTTGGAAGGGGGCAGCTCCGCCAAAATATCGCGAACCCGCCCATGCAACGGAAGTTCGGCATCCGGATCTATCTCAACCCAGGGTTCCAGAACAAAGCGTCTCTCGTGAGCCCTGGGGTGCGGCAAAATCAAATCTTCGTCGTCACTCATTACATCGCCGTAGGTGATCAAATCCAGATCAATTACGCGCGGTCCCCAGCGTTCATTCCGAACTCGCCCCATACTCTTCTCAATTCCATGGAGCAGATCCAATAAATCATGGGCGGGCAACTCGGAATCGATAATGCAGACGGCATTCACATAGTCAGGCTGAGGCGGACCACCTACCGGTTTCGTCGAATAAAGAGAGGATCGTGCAATCAGATCGGTCGATTGCTCCAATAGCGAGATAGCTAATTCAACGGCTTCGACAGGATTATCAAGATTGGCGCCGAGGGCAACAACCGCTCTCATCTAGTCCGCTCAATGGAGACAGAAATATCCTTTACTTTCACGGCAACGGGAGCATCCGGTTTATGAACAGTCACTCGTACCGACTTCACCTTGGGAAACTCATGCAAAATGACTTCAGCGATCTGACCGGCCAATCTCTCGATGAGCGAGACCGGGGGGCCAACAAGTTGCGCGAGGATCAAATCGCACACGGCACTGTAATTGATCGTGTCGGGAAGGAGATCACTTCGCGAAGCCGCAGAAAGATCCAACTCAAGACGAGCATCGACGAGAAAACCCTGACCGTTCTCGCGTTCGTCATCGAAAAGTCCATGGTAGCCAAATCCGAACAAACCTTTGATCTCAATCACGTCGCTCATTTCATGCTCCTTGCTACTGCGATTGCATCGCGGTGGGGTTTCACACTGTGCACTCGAACGCCCCAGATTCCTTTCTTGGCAAGAAGGGCGGTCAACGCAATAGTGGCAGATTCTCTTTCATCCGTCTTCTCTGCCCCCACTAATTTTCCTAGGAACCGCTTGCGTGAGGCGCCGATCAAAACCGGGTAGCCGATCTCCTGAAACTCCTCTAAGTTATTCAAGATTGCCCAGTTGTGCTCAGACTCCTTCGCAAAGCCGATTCCTGGATCAAGGATCAGGTTCTCGGGCGAGATCCCAGCCGCCAGGCAAGCCGTTGACCTTTCGCGCAGTTCTGCAACGACCTCTTTGACAACGTCGTGGTACACGGCCCGCAACTGCATATCGGCCGACTCGCCTCGTGTATGCATCGCTATATAGGGACACCCAAGCGATGCGACAACCGAGAGCATTTCAGGATCAGACAAACCTGCACTCACGTCATTGACTATCTGGGCTCCGGCCTTGACCGCTTCCCGCGCTGTGTCCGCTCGCTTCGTGTCGATGCTGATGATCGCGCCCCGCGCTGCTAAAGCCTGAATAACGGGAATAACTCGGTGCAATTCCTCTTCATTTGCGACCGGATGCGAACCAGGCCTAGTGGATTCGCCACCCACATCAATGATGTCCACGCCCTCTTCGAGCATCTCGAGCCCCCGCTTGAGAGCGGTATCGAAACTTGCGAACCGGCCACCGTCGGCAAATGAATCTGGTGTGACGTTCAAGATCCCCATCACGACAGGTCGATCGGCTGGAAAGTTCATCTGAGAAAGTCGCATGAAGTAAATTACCTTTTTGTGATGAGACTGATCGCCTCCGCGCGAGTTGCGGAGTCGCGAAGTATTCCGCGGACGGCACTAGTTACAGTGCGCGCCTCCGCTTTCCGTACCCCGCGCATCGACATACAAAGATGTTCGCACTCCACAATAACAATGACGCCGGCAGGCTTGAGAATATCCACCAACGCATCGGCGATCTGAGTTGTCATCCGTTCTTGCACCTGTGGTCGGCGGGCGAAGAGGTCAACTAGACGCGCAATCTTCGACAAGCCCGTGATTCGACCTGATGGTATGTAGCCAACATGCGCCACGCCATGAAAAGGCGTGAGATGGTGTTCGCAGTGCGAGAAGACTTCAATATCTTTGACGATAACAAGTTCTTCGTGCCCAATATCAAAAGTTGTGGTGAGCACCTCTTCCGGCGCCTGCCACAGTCCCGCGAAATTCTCGGCGAATGCACGTGCAACTCTTGCGGGAGTCTCCTGCAAGCCCTCGCGATCTGGATCCTCGCCTAACGCGAGAAGAAGTTCCTTAACAGCTCGCTCAGCCCGTGCTTGATCATAAGGATGCGATGCCCGCCCATCCTGGGGGCCCATCGATACTGGGTTAACTTCACTCATCAGTTTTCTTCGCTCTCGGTGCGCGCTTTGTTGGAGCCTTCTTCTCCTTGTGCTGATCTTCCCCCGCCGAACTCCCGTTGGAGAGAGCCATCCGTGTTGGAATCGGCGGAAGATCAGAAGGTTTGCGGGAGGCAGAGCCAGTCCACGATGGACGAGTTGGGCGCGGTTTCACGTCCTCGAATATCTCTGAAATCTCCTCTTTATTGAGGGTTTCACGCTCCAAGAGTTGAACCACCATCTCGTCCAAGATTGCGCGGTTCTCGTTGAGGATGTCGTATGCCTCCTGATGGGCGTTCTCGATCATTTTGCGAATCTCGGAATCGATCAATGCCGCAACATGCTCTGAGAAATCGCGGGTATGGCCGTAGTCGCGCCCCATAAATGGCTCTGAAACATCGGTGCCGAGTTTTATTGCCCCGATAGCTTCGGTCATTCCGTATTGAGTGACCATTGCGCGTGCCAACGTAGTGGCCTTCTCAATATCGTCACTAGCTCCGGTAGATGGGTCATGGAAGATCAATTCCTCAGCGGCTCGTCCACCTAAGGAGTAAGCCAACTTGTCCAAGAGTTGATTGCGCGTTACCGAGTACC
>DASXUM010000116.1:0-4153 GCA_036504835.1 Candidatus Nanopelagicaceae bacterium | reverse complement strand
GGTCAGCAAGATCCTGAAGCAGACATATATAGAGGATAGCCACAAAGGGCCTTCCCCAGCCTCCCCGCAACCGCAAGAAAATAGGCCGCCGAAAACGGCGGCTTGAGCTAGCCACGAAACTGTGGGTTTATGTAGTTCGTTTATTCCGTCGTACCAGCGTCGGTCCCCATCTCGAGCTTCGTGGCTAGCGCATCGATTGTCATCACCTCAACGTGCTCATGCGGAATAAACTGCATCGGAACAGTCTTACTCGTTACAAGCAATGACCGAATCGGCAATTTCGAATTGCCGTCGATGTCCGTTAATTTGTCACGGTTGTTCTTGATCCAGCTTACTCGCCTTAGGTGTTTATGAAGATCGTCATTTGCAATCCCTCGGAAACGAGCTAGCTGTTCCGAGACTTCGCCTAGCGTTCGTGCAAAATTGAGCTCTTTGCATTCGCAAACAAGAACGACTCGATCGTTCCACGCAAGTACATCAATGTCCCCAGCGGCTTCCGAAGGGTCCGCACCAAGGCTCTTCATGGTAACCTCGGTTCTCACTCTAAGACCGAGTTCATGGAGCTTATTGGCGACTGCCTTGTTGAAGGCTAGACCCCGTCTCGCATTGATACTGCCTATGAACACCTTCATTGGGTGCGAGTGGTAATACTCAGTTTCACAACCACCCGTGTATGCTTCCATCACGATATGACGAAAACTATCTTCGCAGAAAGCAGGAGCATAGATGACCGTCCCGTCCCCAACATCTACGATTGGGCGGGACATCATCGACAGTCGTCGCCGGAAACGCCAAGGCCACCAGTCCTTATTTCGAAAAGGCTTCTCTGCCATGTCCCACCGAATCCGAGGATGAAGAACGAAATTCTTGTCCACGGAATGAGCCTCCTCTTCATTCAATTCACTGCGCTTGAGGAGCTCTGCAAACTCCTGATGACTCAGAGTTCGCACAGTGTGTTGTGCCTCAATGGCGTCTTCGGTAAGCACCACTCCTAGATGTGCCAGTGACTGAGGTGATATTCCATATTCTCTTTGGAAAGCATGAACGAAGTCAGTTCCAAAGACTTCAACATCGGTCTTTGTCCCCTCTTCGGAGTCTTCAAAGAAGCTTTCATACTTGCGGACATTCTCTTGATATACCTGTTCGAAATGAGCGCCAAGATAATTCTGCATTACACCCAGGATGTCCTCACCCATAGTGTATTCACCATTATGGGCGATGGTGATATGCGGCTGAATACAGCCAGCCCTTAGAGCATCTGATCGCGAAGCTGTTCCCATCAACTGTACAATTTGGGCAAGGATGTAATCAGAGTCAGCCTGAGTAAAGCGCCGGCCACCGTCTAGGGGGCAAGTACATGAGGCCATCTCAATTAGTACCCGCGTTGCCATTTGAGTCACATCGCGCTGTTCCCTCACTCTGCGGGCGGTACCGACGGTGTCGGATTTATCTGCGTGCAGCGACAGCAGGGCGCGACTGGTTCGCGACCACCTATCTGAATCTACAAGCAGTCTCTCGTGGTTTTGAACGGATTGCAGGATGAGGTCGCGTCTATTGATGGAAAGCAAAGACTCCTTTATCCGATGCCAACACGCTTCGACTATGGCATGGAGAGCTTCATTGCACGCCGTCGCGCCATCGATTCTGCTCCCGGTGCGTAAACCAGCCTCTCGCGCAATACCAAGCCCAACGGTCGCGAGATCAACATTCTGAAGGAATGTCGCTTCTAGTCGATCGTATTGAGCAAGATAATCCCTGGGTTCCTTGGCGGCGAACATGTGCATGTGTCGTTCATCGTCAGCCATCCCAAGCCTTTCGATGAACGCATTGATTCTGTCGAGGCTTGCGTTTGCCGACATACAAACGCCTTGGCAGAGGCTTTCGACGAGCATGCGTTCTGCGACATTTGTAGGCTTGGCAATCAAGCTGATGAACTCCACGGGGAATGTCAGCCTAATAGATGTACCGTTGACCGATACACCAATTGGCCGCGGAGGTTTCACGTTCAACACGTGCTCCGCAGTGAGCTCTGCTATTTCACGAAGAGCAGTGAAATCCAGATCGACGATGACATTGCCGTTCGGCAGCCCCTGAAACTCTTCCTCCAGAGATCCTGCAATACGGAGAACCCAATTGCAGGTCGACTCCCATATCTGATAGATCAGTTCGCGTAATTGCGGATCTTCGAACCTCGCCTTGGAATCAACCCACCAACTGCGGCAAGACGTCTCAATCGCTCCTTCCAAGAGTCCGTGTTCAACTTGCCCTTGGGAAGCGTAAACAGCCGGCCCATTCACTTCTTCTTTGAAATATGTACGAGTATGAAGCTTGATTACCCTTTCCCAGTTCTTCCGGTCAGGTCGGTAGATGGCATGCATGTCTACGCCTTGACGAGTAGCCCGGCGCAGGTTGTGTGTAAACTCTGGCCCAATGGCGAATTCGAATGGAGGCGGCACATCGAGTTGAGCAGGAATTAGTCTGTAGCCCTGGCTCACCCAAAACGAGTAAAGATTCGCATCACTGTGGACAATCGACATCCGAGTGCCGGAAGCCATCACTACCTGATATTGTTTTGACAGTTTCCAAAGTAAGAGTCGCCACCCATCTTCAAATTGCATGAACCGATTGAGGTCAGGTTCAGCCCACACTTGGAGATACCAGGAAGGCGGCAAATTCTTAGGGGTTCGAAGCAGGCATCCTCGCCCCAAACCACCCATAACAACAATCGTCAAGCCCCCCGTGTACTCCCCAATTTCCGCGAGCGTCTTTGCGCTTTTTTCGATGTAGTCGCCAATTGTAGGGACAAAATCTGGTTGCCAATTCGCCGTCAAACCGTTGTTAGAAATATCGAAGGGATCGTCGTGGAGAAGGATGAAGTGTAGGCATTTGCTAATATCGAATCTAAACGCTGCGATAGTGGCCAGTTTCTTTGAAATTGGTGATTGAGCGAGGTCTTTTGTGAGGTCCTGTTTTCGAGAGATTCCCGTAGCTGCCCTGTTGATGGATCGTTCGGCTTGAATCTTCCAAAGGTGTGCTGCTAATGCCCGAAGTTGACCGTGTTTGCTAATCTCACCGACAGCGTGATTGACGAGAGCCATGGAGATTGCGTGACCAAAGAGCGCTACAACGCCTGCATCTGTTGTGAGCATGGGGCGGCAGCGCAAATCACGAGGACGCGCATCCGGTGCCTCGAGCCTAAGAGATTCTAAATCTGTGCAGAGTGGAGCAAAGTTCGCTTCTGAAATACCTAGTGACTCTAGCTGAAGTCTGTCAAAGTGAACTATCTCCTGGAGGAGTTCCAGTTCATTGTTAGTGGCTGGCACCCACACACGATGGGCATTGTCGGGCTCTCCACAATGATTCCGTCGATATCCGAAGCGTCGTGCAAGTTCGTCAGACAGAACCAATAATTGTTCACAGCAATCTCTCAGAGGCTGGAATTCTGGCGGCGCAGTGGTGAGCACGTCGATAATGTCTTGCAGGTAGTAATCGGAGTTGCTCCAATCGCCGCTGAATGTTCGGCGGTTTCCGTTCCACGACACTACATTCCCGACCGCAACATCTTCGGGAGGATCCTCTATCTGTGCAACAACCGAATCTGCAAGATATTGATTTAGCCACCGATCAAGCTGCTGGACTGTGGGTTTCTGTTTTCCTGACGCGTTTAATGCAGCCAGGTAGACAAGGGCTTCAATCCTTGGCACCCTGGTCTGGTTTGACGCCACTAAAAGTAATGCAGCTGCTGCACTGACACAGGATTGAAGATCTGTCGTTCTGATCTCCTCTACTAGTACAGGATGAGCATCGGCGAGCTCTCTGTAGGTAGGCGTTAGTTCTTCAGGTAAGTCAGAGACGGACTTGTAGTACTCGGTGCGCAGGTCTTGGGTTTCCTGGTTTCCGTGACATCTCTTAAACTTTTTGCCCGACCCGCATGGACAAGGAGCATTACGGCCAATCTTCATTTAGCAAGTGTATGCAGACTTTACCTAAGCGCAAAACCGGCAATCGCCAGAACGAACTACATAAACCCACAGTTTCGTGGCTAGCTCAAGCCGCCGTTTTCGGCGGCCTATTTTCTTGCGGTTGCGGGGAGGCTGGGGAAGGCCCTTTGTGGCTATCCTCTATATATGTCTGCTTCAGGATCTTGCTGACC
>DASXUM010000115.1:0-3830 GCA_036504835.1 Candidatus Nanopelagicaceae bacterium | reverse complement strand
CCTACGTGGGAATAGCCTTCCTCGTTTACACAGTCATCAAGCGGTTCTTCTTTGCAAACTCGAATGCGCAAAAATCTAAAGAGAGCCTGTTCGCTGATCCGAAGATTCAGTTTGTGAGCTATCTGCTGGCCGTGGCCTTCGTTCTTTACATCTCCAGCCCATTTAATTTTGCCATCTCCCGAGTGCTCCCGGAGATTCGAGCGTGGGGCCGCATGAGCGTCGTCCTCACCATGTTGATTCTGGCCCTACTCGCACTTCTGATCACTAAGGTGTGGAACCGTCGCCTAATTGCGGGAGTGTTGACTGCGCTGATTCTGTTAATACCCATGTCTGAGGCGTACTTCTTCCATCATGACCGTCCAACCAGCGTTGCCCTCTCGGCTGCGGCGGAGCAATCACACGCGTTGCGGACGAGTACTTTGGTGGCGATGAAGGGCATCTACCCTCAGAACTGTCCTATCTTCATCGCGCCCGTATATCCATTCCCAGAGTTCGATCGGCAAGATGATAACAACATCGACTACGCCGAACTCGATCTACCTTTGCAGGACAGCGGATATTTCAGATGGTCCTATCCAGCGGTTAAGGACACGACGAATTGGTCGGCTTTTCAACCTTTAGTTTCAGAGCAACCTCCGTTCCCACGCGCTTCGCTTGCCTATCAACTCTCCTACGCCCGCGCCCTGGGAGCCTGCGGATCTGTGATAGATCGAACGCTTCTAACCCCCAGCGAATTAGCCGAACTGACCAACGTAGCAGCGAAGTCTCAAACGTGCTTTGCCAACCTACCGGGAGAGACTTTCCAAGGAGCGCAGAGATTCGCATCCTTGAATTTCAAGAGTGCGAGTTGCGGCCCTTCCATTGATCCCGCCACCGCAGCCTTTGCCAAGCGGAACTTATCTACAGACTTTTTATGGCGAATCGATCAGCCAAGTGGATTGAAATACATCGATAGATGGCAGGTCTTCAGCAATATATCGCCAATTGCTTTCCGCCTGATACGTTCCAGTAAGGCGGAGGGAAAATCGCCTGTCTATTCCTTTATTTTCACAGGGGTTAAGGGTTCGGCACCGCTTACATCTGTGAAGGTATGTCTGCGCAAGATCACCGACGTAGTGCCCGCGTGCGCCAACGTCGCCCTTGATAAGTATGGGCAAGGATCACTCGTGGGAGCCGCGAGTCAGTTGACTACAAGTCTTCAGAAATATGAGTTCACAATCGCACCAGAATCGGTCGGCAAGATTGAGAACTGGGGATTGGTAGTCGGAATCTAGCGTCCGCTATTTGTTGAGAGATTCGATTCTTAGGTCGTTCTCAACCATCAGCGCAACGAGTTGGTCGAAGGATGTCTTCGGTGCCCATCCGAGAACTTCTCGTGCTTTAGTTGCATCTCCGACGAGAAGATCAACTTCAGAAGGTCGTGCCATCTCCTTGTCGTAGGAGACGTACTTCTCGACATCTGGCTCCAACTCTGCTGCCGTAAGTGCCGCAACGAGAAAGTCGCGTACCGAACGGGTTTCGCCAGTGGCGACTACGTAATCGTCCGGAACTTCTTGCTGGGTCATGAGCCACATCGCTTCGACAAAATCGCCGGCGTAGCCCCAGTCCCGGCGTGGAGAAAGATCGCCGAGGGTGAAGGACTTCTGCATACCGAGTTTAATTCTGGCCACGTTTGAGGTGATTTTCCGCGTGACGAATTCGTATCCGCGATTTTCGCCTTCGTGGTTGAAGAGGATGCCGCTGGAAATATGCATGTCATACGCCTCGCGGTAGTTGACGCATGTGTAATGAGCGAATGCCTTTGCGACGCCGTAGGGCGAACGAGGGTGGAAAGGTGTCAGTTCGTTTTGAGGGGTAGTCCGCACTTTCCCGAACATTTCGGAAGAGGAAGCCTGGTAGAAACGGATGTCGCGCTGTCCGCCGATTTTTCTGACCGCTTCCAAGATTCGAAGGGCCCCCAAACCGGTGACGTTGGCGGTAAGTTCGGGCTGCTTGAAACTCAACCCAACAAAACTGATAGCACCCAAGTTGTAGATTTCATCTGGCTGCACTTGATCGACGACCTGAAGCAAGCTGGAAAAGTCGGTTAGATCACCTTGGAGGAGTTGAACCTCAGGGAATCGTTTGATAAATCCCTCTTCGCCCGAATTGCGTTGACCATTTATTAATCCAGCAACTTTGTAGCCCTTGGAAAGTAGAAGTTTCGTGAGGTGGTGGCCATCTTGACCGGTTATTCCGGTAATCAGGGCAGTAGGCATTTTGCTCCTTGAATAAATCGGGCTAGAACGTTGACAAGGCACTAGATTAGCGTCATTGCGGGAGTATTGGGATTTCCCTCGAAACGTCAGGGATTCCCATTGAGATGGACCGAGGGGGCACGTTTGAATATCTTGTATGAACTCACGTATGCGACACGAGGAAACTCTGGAATACCACGTGACACGCTGGCAGTAGCGAAGATCCTGCAAGCCGATCCGAAATTCCACACAGATTTCTTGCTAAACCCAAAGGGCCTCACCTACAGAGGAAAGTTGATTCCCAAGAAAGAGAAATGGGCGTCTGTTGACCTTGGTAATGCCCTGCGAAAAGAGCCGGGCAGATCTGTACTTCCGAGGCTTTTCCAAACGCCGTTGCTTGCACTGCAGGCGATATCCCTATTCCCTTCGGTTATTCCATTTTCAGTCGGGAAGGCGTTGAGGAATGAGACCTTCGCCCATCTGAATATGCCACAGAGTCCTTCTAGCATTTCGAGGATATTTCTCATTCCCATGAGTTATGCCGCCCGATTCGCGAGACCCGGATTCTTGCCTCCCTTCAAGATCCGAAAGAGTGAACTCGATATTTTTATCCAGCAACAGGTTGATCCGATCGCGGTGCCGAAATCTGTCACCCACATTGTTCGCTTGCATGATTTTCTTCCAATAACTCACCCACAATTTTTCGATGACATGGCAGTTAAGCTCTTTTCGAAGTCACTTCGAATCATGTTGAAGGGCCATAAGAAAACTTGGGTCATGGATTCGCAGGCTTCGGCAGAGTTGTTCAAGGCAAGTTTTGGGGAAGACCTTGATGTCCGAGTAATTCCGTGTGCCGTCATGCTCGGTGACAGGGATTTCAACTCGATAACCAAACAGAAGCAGATTCTCGTTCTGAACACGATAGAACCAAGAAAGCGCGTGATGTTGGCGATCGAGGGATTCAAGAGAGCAAAGAACCAAGGACTCTTGGATCACGATTGGAAGTTGGTTATTGCCGGTGGCGAAGGATGGCAAGAAAAAAACCTCGCCTCCAAGTTGCGCAAATTCGGGTTCGGTCACGATGTCATTTTCTCGGACTCACCTACTGATTTTGAAGTGAAGACTCTTCTTGCCGAGAGTCAGATCCTTCTTTCCACGTCAGCCGCGGAAGGTTTTGGCTTGCCACCACTTGAAGGCATGGCCTTTGGTTGTGTCCCCGTAATCTCTGATATTCCGCAACATCGCGAGACGGTCGGCGAGCATGGTTTCTACTTTGACGGTACAAAAGCTGTTGAAGTTGCCAATGCGCTGGGCCTTGCTGCCGAAAAGGCAGCAACTGGTGGTCCTGACCTCATAAGCAAGTTGCAAGAACACGTTGAGAAGCACTTTTCGTTTGAAACGATCACCGCCCAGTGGGATGAACTGCTCGGGAGTATCAGAAGTAAGAAATAGTGCTCATTTTTAAGGGAGAATTTGGCGCTCTCCAAGTACGGTAAATTACGCCCAAGCACTAATCAGCCGCCTTAGCTCAGGGGTAGAGCAACGCACTCGTAATGCGTAGGTCCGGGGTTCGAATCCCCGAGGCGGCTCCAG
>DASXUM010000114.1:0-21231 GCA_036504835.1 Candidatus Nanopelagicaceae bacterium | reverse complement strand
TCTCGAGATCGTCTAGAAAGCGGTCAACTACGCGCGACGCGCGAGCCTGGTCATCGAGTGCTTCTCCGACGATCTTTGAGGCCAATTCGACTGCGATCGTGCCCACTTCAGTGCGAAGGGATGCGATCGCGGCCTGACGCTCAGCCTCAATGGAGGCGTGTGCAGCGGCAGTAATTCGACTGGCTTCTTCTTGTGCTTTGCTGCGCAGCTCTTCAACTATTGCCACGCCTTGGGCGCGGGCGTCTTCTCGAAGAGCATGGGCCTCATCGCGTGCTTTTGAGAGTTGATCGGTGTACTGGCGAAGGGCGCGCTCTGCCTCGAGCTGTGCCTTCTCAGCCTTCTCTATCCCACCTTGAATTGCCTCAGTGCGAGCTGCGAATGCCTTTTCGAACATTGGCACAACTTTTGAGCGCAGAACAAGGAACAGAAGGGTGAAGGCGATAGCGCCAACAATCAATTCTGCTGTGTGCGGGAGAAGAGGATTGATCTTCTCAGCAGCCAAATTTATTGAATGCATTGGTATCTATGAATTAGAGAACGAATGCGAGTACGAGGCCGAAGAGCGCAAGTGCCTCAGCAAGAGCGAACCCAAGGAACGCGATTGGCTGAAGTACTGAACGTGCTTCTGGCTGACGTGCAACGCCGCTGATGTATGCAGCGAAGATCATTCCGGTAGCAATCGCAGGTCCGATTGCAGAGAGGCCATAACCGACCAGGTTGAGCGTGCCTTTCATTTTTTTACCTTTCTAGCAGTTGTTTAGTGCTCGTCGGCAAGGGCGCCGGCGATGTATAGAGCCGTGAGCAGGGTAAAGATATACGCCTGCAAACACTGGACCAAAAATTCGAAGAAGGTCAGTCCGATGCCGAAAGCGAAGGCAAAGGGGCTGATCAATTTCAAACCGATGACCCCCTTGAGCAGATGATCTCCGCCCAAGATGAAAACAAGGAGAAGCAAGTGACCGGCGAACATGTTCGCGAAAAGACGGAGAGCCAGGGTCAGCGGACGCGTGATCAGGTACGTCGCGATCTCAATCGGGGTCAACAGAATGTATGCGGCCTTTGGAACACCCGGCATGAACATAATGTCTTTGACGTACTTGCGGATGCCCTGCTTGCGGATTCCGATGTAGTGGAAGATCACAAAGGTGAAGATGGCAAGTACGTAAGGAAAGCTCACATGCGACATGGTTGGGAACTGAAGCAGTGGGACGATTCCGAAAATATTGTTGGTCAAGATGAAAACAAAAAGGGTGAAAAGGTATGGAACAAAACGCATGAATTCGTGGCCGATGATGTCTTTGGCCAGATCGTCTCTCACGAAGCCATAAATGCTCTCGCCAGCGAACTGAAGCTTGGAAGGAACAACGGCTGCCTTGCGTGAGGCCATGATGAAGAAGACGGAGATCATCAAGACTGAGAGAAAGATCAGCAGAATCGGCTTTGTGAAGTACTGGTTGTTCTGAAAGAAAGAGGGGAAGTTGAAGTCGCTGCTGCTTGGCGGGACGAATCCACCGCCTTCAGCGCTTAACAAGTGCAACGAGCGCACGCACACTCCTCGGTTTTACTAGAGATTAAGTTTTGCGGACCCTAGTTACAGCGGGGGAAATTCGGCCAGCGGGGCAACCTTATTGGCAAGTAATCAAATCTGTGAAATCGGCCTGAAACGTGCCCGACCCGGGCTGTACATCCAGTCTGAAGAGGTTCAGGGGAACTACTTAGATTTGCGCCCGATGCGCAACCAGATCAGATAGATGGAGGCGCTGGCTCCGAGGAGCAACCCCCCGAGGAGGAAGAAATGGGTCTTGAGCCAGTGATCGAGGAGCCAACCGACCCCGCCCCAGAAAAGAAGGCCAGAGAGGAGGTAGCCAACAATCGACCAGGCCGCCCCGTCGTCGTTTGGTTTCATTGCTTCTCCTCGGTCTTCTTATCCTGCGGTAATGGTAGGTGTATCCGCAGCTTTAAGAAACTTCGGATCTCGCCACCCAGCCACGCCACCGTGAGGGCAAGGGCAACCACTCCGAAACTCCCCCTATCGATCGTCGAGCGGGAGGTGTACCGGGTAAGCAGCCAGAGAAAGAGGCCAAGGAGTGCGATCTTGGCAAAGTAGGAAAATATCGCCAATGCAAATGTCGTCAACGGGTCGAGTTTTCGCGAAATTGCAGAGACCGCCAAGTGAACCGTGAAGTACATCACAACGACCAACTGTGCGAGAAGTGCGCCGAGCAAACCCGCCTTTCCGCGAATCAATGCTGCTGCGATGATGCCGATAATTCCAACTGCAAATGTCGGAATGAGGGCACCGAGCATCAGATCCCTCTCGTTCGTCTTTTCTGCGCTCATGTATTCGCAACCACTCTCTCTTGGGCCTCAGAACGACGTTCTTTCCATCGACTAGCTATGACAATGCTTGAACTTGCCAAGACGACTGCAGTGGTCAGGGCGGCCCACCACGGCCAGAATGCAAGAACTGTTACTGGTATCGCCACAGTTGCGGTCCAGAAATACATAATCACAGCAGTGCGTTGGTGAGAATTGCCCGCCCCAAGTAGCCGGTGATGCAGATGTTCTTTGTCAGGTGCAAATGGCGAGCGTCCCGAGAGCGCACGTCTGAAGACGGCGAGGATCAAGTCCATCAGTGGAATCGCAAGGACCGCGAACGGAAGTAGCAGCGGCAGAAGAGTCGGCCCGCCGTCCTCGGCCGCTATCGCATTTGCATCGACTTGTCCTGTCAATGTGATTGCAGCGGCTGAGAGCAAGAGACCAAGAAACATCGAACCGGAATCTCCCATGAAGATCCGGGCAGGATGGAAATTATGCGGCAAGAATCCAAGACAGACCCCGACGATTATTGCCGTGATGAGCGAAGGTGAACCAGCGCGGCTAAAACCGTTAACTACTGCCAACAAATATGCGAAGGCAAAGAAGGAGGCTCCGGAGATGGCAACTATCCCTGCGGCTAGACCATCGAGTCCATCAATAAAATTGACCGCATTAATTGTCACCAACACTACGAGAACTGTGACCAACTGGCCGATGCTCGGTGGAAGCGTAGTAACGCCGTTGATTGGCAGCCAGAGAATTTGTATTCCGTACAACAACAAAATGCCAGCCGCCAGTGCCTGTCCGGCAAGTTTTGTGATTGCATCCAGTTGGTAGCGATCGTCTGCCATTCCCAGAATAATCACGAAGGTCGATGCAAGAAATATCCCCTGTAATTCATGGCCAAAAGTTTTGCCCACCAAAGCCATATGACGCGCAATCGCAAATGTGATGACCATAGAGATCCACATTGCGACACCTCCCCAGCGGGCAGTAGGGAGAGTGTGAACGTCGCGGGACCGAATCTGCGCGACCACGCCAAAGTGCTCTGCCAACTTCTTCACAAATGGGGTGATGAGATAGCACAGCGCTGCCGCCAAGAGAGCGGTGGCGAGATAAACGCGCATCTTCTATGTCCTGCTAATTAAGCAGAATAAATCGGGAAGCGTGCGGTCAATTGGTGGACTTCCGATCGAATCTGTGCGGTTACCTTCTCATCTTCGCTCGCGATAGCTCGCGAGATCAACGAGGCGATGATCTTCATCTCGGCGGCGCCCATACCCTGAGTCGTGGTGGCGGCAGATCCGACGCGAATACCGCTAGTTACTGCCGGTGATTCTGGATCGAATGGAATGGCATTCTTATTGAGGACGATGCCCGCCAAACCGCAGCGTTGATCGGCTACTTTGCCGGTGACTTTGGTGCTTCGAATATCGATCAAAGCCAAATGGGTTTGCGTTCCGCCAGATACTGCGCGCATTCCTTCTTCCTCCAGGGATGAGGCAAGGACTTTGCAATTGGCAATCACATTCTTGGCATATTCCTGGTAGGCAGGCTGTGCACACTCCTTGAGCGCGATCGCCTTTCCGGCGACGGCTGACATGATCGGTCCGCCTTGCATTCCGGGGAACACTGCCTTGTCGATGGCCGGGCCATGTTCGGCCTTGGAGAGAATCATTCCGCCTCGTGGACCGCGCAGAACCTTGTGCGTAGTGAATGAGACGACGTCGGCATACGGCACGGGCGAAGGAATCGCCTTGCCAGCAACTAGCCCGATGAAGTGAGCAGCATCAACCCACATGATCGCGCCAACCTCATCGCAAATCGCGCGCACGGTTTCGAAATCGATCAGACTCGGATACGCCGTGGCTCCTGTACAAATCATCTTCGGTTTGTTTTTGATAGCCAAGTCGCGCAATTCGTCGTAGTCGATGAGTTCGTTATCTTGGCGAACACCATAAGAAACGATGTTGAACCACTTTCCCGAGAAATTGACTTTTGAACCGTGGGTCAGGTGACCACCATGGGGCAAAGACATGGCAAGAACGGTGTCGCCAGGCTTTGTGAAAGCGGCATAGACGGCGATGTTGGCACTTGCGCCCGAGTGCGGTTGGACGTTGGCATGCTCGGCTCCAAAGAGCGACTTCGCCCGCTCGATCGCGAGGTTCTCTGCTTTATCGACTTCCTCACAACCGCCGTAGTAACGCTTTCCTGGATATCCCTCTGCGTACTTGTTCGAGAGCGTCGACCCCAATGCGGCAAGCACTG
Source organism: Candidatus Nanopelagicaceae bacterium (assembly GCA_036504835.1). Lineage (GTDB taxonomy): Bacteria > Actinomycetota > Actinomycetes > Nanopelagicales > Nanopelagicaceae > QYPT01. The sequence continues at coordinate 16,644 of DASXUM010000114.1, read as the reverse complement.
CACGCGAGGTGAAGTTCTCACTTGCGATCAGTTGCAGATCGGTCTGCTGGCGGTGGAGTTCAGATAAGAGAACCGCAGCGATATCTGGGTCTTGCTTTGCAAGGAGGTCGAAATCAGGACCGTAAAAGGGGGTATCAGACATAGCGCAAGCCTATTCTCTCAGTCGGAATTTGATGAATCTGAAACGATGATCTCGGGCAAGACCTCCCGCAATTTATCAATGCTTATGGCTCCCTCACGAACAACTTCTACCCCGGTCTCGTTATCTGACACGACAGTAGACATCGGTGCCGGGGCAAGCACGCCCCCATCGAAGATTCCTGCGAGGTCATACTCTCTGGCCGAGATATCTCTGGCGTCCAGGATCGGAGGTTGGCCTGCAGGTGCGACGCTGTTGACTGCCAATGGACCGCTTTTGCGGAGCAGGGCGAGAATAAATTCGGCTGAGGGAACCCTCACCGAAATCTTCGCGAGACGTTTTCCGTCTCCCAGATCCCACGAGAGTCCGCGTTGCGGCGTGAGGTTGAACGAAAGTTGGCCTGGCCAGAAATTCGACATCAATATCCGTGCAGAAGTTGATACATCGCGCACGATTCCGTCAATCACTTCTTGACCTGAGATCAACACTTGCGCCGCCACGCCCAATGCATCACCACGAAGAACATGCATGGCTCGCACGGCGTCGTGATCGAATGCATCTGAGAGATATACGTATCCGTTCTCCAACGGGGCGGCGATGATCAATCCGGCGCGGATCCATTGAAGTGCTTGATCAACGCTAACGTCGAGATCTCGAGAGTTGATGTCGATCGTATTTATCATCGTGGTCGCTTCTGCGCACTTGTCCATCGAGGGCGATTATTCAGATCATTGTGAAGCCTTATGTCGGCGAAGTCGGGTGCAAGCGCCTGCGCTACCGCACTTCCCTGCTCCTCACCATGTTCCATCACAAATATTCCCTCGTCCTTAAGAAGACGTGCGGCCGCTTCAATGAATTGACGTGGCACGTCCATTCCATCCTTGCCACCAAAAAGGGCAGCATGCGGCTCATAATTTTTGACTTCGAAGGGTAGATCCTGATCATTGGGAATGTATGGCGGATTTGCTACAACGAGGTCCGACTTCACCCCAATCAATGCAGTCGCAACATCCTCGGCAACAATTCGCACATCGACATCGTTTGACTCGATATTTTTACGGAGCCAGACAAGTGCATCCGGATCATTCTCAACTGCGATGACATGGGCGGAGGGGACTTGGGCTGCTATCGCGATCGCCAACGCACCAGAACCTGAACCTAGATCAATAACGCTGGTCGCCCGTGCCAAAGACTTCAAGTGCGGGATGATGTTCTCCACCAAAAGTTCGGTCTCTGGCCGAGGAATCAGCACGCCTTTACCCACCTGCAGGGTCAGATCGCAAAAGTAGGCGACTCCAGTGATGTACTGGACTGGTTCTCCACCAAGTCTGCGAACGCAGAGTGCCTCGAACTGCTCGAAGACATCGTCGGCACTCTCGAAATTCGCAAGCATTCGCTCGACGATCACCGTGTTGTGCAGTTCCATGCGCGTGATGCCCAATACGTGGGCTAGAAGTAACTCGGCATCAATCTCGGCGTATCCAGACTCGCGAAACTCGCGCTTGGCACGCTGCAATTCGCCCCGGAAGTCCATGGTCAGCTCGTTGCGGCCAACCGGGCGGCCTTGTCTGCGTCCAGCAAGGATTGGATCATGGGATCTAACTCTCCGCCGAGAACAGCATCCAAATTGTTCGCCTTGTAGTTAACTCGATGATCGCTAATGCGATTCTCGGGATAGTTGTATGTGCGGATGCGCTCACTGCGATCCACCGTCCGAACCTGCGACTTCCGCTCCGCCATCGCGGCCTGATCGGCGGCTTCCTGGGCGGCAGCCAACATGCGAGCGCGCAAGATTCGCAGCGCCGATTCCTTGTTCTGCAACTGGCTTTTCTCGTTCTGACAAGAGACAACGATGCCCGTTGGAATGTGAGTGATGCGGACCGCCGAGTCGGTTGTGTTTACGCTCTGTCCTCCCGGACCACTTGAGCGATAGACATCGATGCGCAGGTCGTTCATGTTGATGTCAACATCGATTTCTTCAGCTTCTGGCAGAACAAGAACTCCCGCCGCAGAAGTGTGAATGCGCCCCTGGGATTCGGTCTCCGGGACTCGCTGAACTCGGTGCACACCGCCTTCGAATTTCAAACGGGCGTAAGGAGACTGACCAGGCTCTGGTACTCCCTTTGATTTGATCGCAATGGAAATGTCTTTGTACCCGCCGAGATCGCTCTCGGTTGCATCCAGGATCTCTGTCTTCCATCCGTGCTTCTCTGCATAACGCAGGTACATACGGAGGAGATCGCCTGCGAAGAGGGCAGATTCATCTCCGCCTGCTCCTGCTTTGATCTCCATGATGACGTCGCGGTCGTCGTTAGGGTCACGCGGCAAAAGGAGCTCTTCCAACTTGGTTGCGGTTCGTTCGCACTCCTCTTGCAGTGCCGGGATCTCGGATGCAAAGTCAGGATCCGTCTCAGCAAGTTCTTTCGCGGCAGCAAGATCGTCTTCCGCGGCACGCCATTGGCGATAGCCGGCAACAACCGGACCCAATTGGGCATAGCGACGACCGAGCAAGCGTGCCCGACCTTGGTCGTTATGGATGCTCGGGTCAGCCATCTGCTTTTCAAGTTCGGTGTACTCGCTGACGAGTTCATGGGCAGAGGCGAATCGATCGGTATTGCTCACGGTCGCCTCCTCTCAGAAAAGTTGCTGGAAAATTGAGAAATAAAAAGACCGCAGCCGTTACTGATGTAACGGATGCGGTCTAATTGAAAGCTACTTAGCGCCTGCTTTTCCGAAGCGCTCTTCGAACTTCGCAACGCGGCCACCGGTGTCGAGAATGCGCTGCTTGCCCGTGTAGAACGGGTGGCAGACCGAGCAAACTTCAACGTAGATGGCTCCGCTAGCAACGGTTGAGCGAGTAACGAAACTCTCGCCGCAGCCGCAGGTGACAGTTGTTTCACCATATTGCGGATGGATTTCTTTCTTCATTCTCTTCCCCTTTGATAGGGCTGGGTCGCTCTCGAAAGAGTCGTGAACCAGCTCGTTACCGACCAAGGGTAGCGCCCGCAGGCTTACCCAGGAAATCGATGGTTTTTGCCGCCTGTTTCTAGGCGAGATTAGCCCTCTAGCCCGTTTCCGACAGTTGTCTTCTGGATCTGCATCAAGAATTCAACGTTGGATTTGGTGCCCTTCATCTTGTCGAGAAGGAGTTCGAGCGCTTGTTGCGCATCGAGGGCATGGAGGACGCGGCGCAATTTCCAGACAATATTGAGCTCTTCGCTACCCATGAGAATTTCTTCCTTACGGGTACCAGAGGCATCAACATCAACGGCCGGGAAGATTCTCTTGTCAGCCATACGGCGATCGAGCTTGAGTTCCATGTTTCCGGTTCCCTTGAACTCTTCGAAGATAACTTCGTCCATTCGCGAGCCGGTTTCGACAAGGGCAGTTGCCAAAATGGTCAACGAGCCGCCGTCTTCAATGTTTCGTGCCGCACCGAAGAATTTCTTCGGCGGGTACAGAGCCGCAGAATCAACACCACCTGAAAGGATTCGACCGCTTGCAGGGGCCGCAATGTTGTACGCGCGCCCAAGACGGGTAATCGAGTCAAGCAGGACAACAACATCGTGACCGAGTTCAACAAGACGCTTGGCGCGCTCAATGGCAAGCTCGGCAAGGATTGTGTGGTCATCGGCAGGACGGTCGAACGTCGAGGCGATTACCTCGCCTTTGACCGAACGCTGCATGTCTGTAACTTCTTCTGGGCGCTCATCTACCAGGACAACCATCAAGTGACACTCTGGATTGTTTGTCGTGATCGCGTTGGCAATTGCCTGCAAGACCATCGTCTTTCCCGCCTTAGGAGGGGAAACGATAAGACCACGCTGGCCCTTGCCGATTGGTGAAATCAAATCGATGACACGAGTTGTCAGAATGTTAGGCAGGGTCTCAAGGCGCAAGCGCTCCTGCGGATAAAGCGGGACAAGCTTGGAGAACTCCACCCGGTTGCGGGCCTCTTCGGGCTGCATTCCGTTGATGGTGTCCAGACGCATCAAGGCGTTGAACTTCTCGCGGCGCTCACCCTCGTGCGGTTGGCGAACCGCACCAGTCACGACATCACCCTTGCGAAGAGCGTACTTTCGCACTTGCTGCAAGGAGACATAGACATCGTTTGGACCAGGTAGATAGCCCGCAGTTCGAATGAACGCGTAACTCTCCATGATGTCGATAAGACCACCAACTGGAACCAAGATGTCGTCTTCGGAAATTACTGGCTCGCGCTCTTCGCGGGGCGCACGATCTCGGTCGCCACGCCCACGGTCACGGTCACCACGTCCACGGTCCCTACCGCGATCGCGACCGCGTCTTGAACTCGAGTCCCGATCATTGTCAAAATTTCGCTCGGATCCCGTATCAGATCCACGTTCTTCCGCGGCTGGTTCGGCTTCTTCAGCGGCTTCCTTCTTTTTGTTGCGGGCAGCATTGCGTTCTGCACGTCGCGCTTCGCGTTCTAGTTTCGCGGCTTCGCGGTTTGCTGCCTGTAAATCACTAATTGCCTGCACAAGTGCGGCCTTTTTCAATTTGCCGGAGCCCTCGACCCCCAGTTGATTTGCCACCTCTTGGAGTTGCGGAAGGAGCATGGAGGAGAGTTCAGGGCTGCTCGAGCGTACGGTGCCTTTTTCAGTCATTGAGCTTCATTTCAGTTATGGGAATACTCCCGTGATTATTTTTCTAGATTCTCTGAAAGTCACACGCCATAGGGCGGATCAGATGCCAAAACCATATCACCTTGCCAGCAATATCACCAAACCCCGCAAAATGATGGGCTAATTAGGAGATGACAACTCCAGCCCCGTTGGCTGAGATCTCTAATGCTTGTAAAGAAAAGTTATCTCCTGCAGCCCTTTGCAACTCAGCCACTTCGCTTGGATCACCGGTATGCAACACCAGCACCGTTGGCCCGGCTCCGGAGATGAAGGCCGCTACTCCCGCCGAGCGCAACTTCATCACCAATGCGTACGATTTCGGCATTGCCTCTTGTCGATATTTCTGGTGCAAGAAATCCTCTGTTGCAATGAAGAGCAAATCTGGTCGACTCATTAGAGCCTGAACCAAGAGCGCCGAATGCATGGAATTAGCAACCGCTTCGGAATGCGGAACAGAATCGGGCAATAACTTTCGCGCCTTTGTTGTCGCTACAGAGTTGGAAGGTATGAATGCCAATGCCTTGATCCGCGGATCAACCGGAATCCCCACACTTCGCGCAACCAGTTGGCCGTGTCGATCTTCTTGCCATGCAATCGTTGCTCCACCGCTTAATGCCGCTGCAACGTTATCTGGATGGCCCTCGATGCGCGAGGCGATGGTGAGTAGAGCCTCATCATTCATGCGTTCTTCACCAGAGAGCACGAGGGCTCTAGCAAGAACCAAACCGCCAACAATGGCGCTCGCCGATGAGCCAAGTCCTTTACCGTGAGGAATCACGTTGAGTGCGCGAAGTGCAAGCCCGCGTGGTTTTCCGCCCATGAAATGAAAACCTTCATACATCGCCTTTACGACGAGGTTCTTCTCATCACGTCGAACACTTTCGGCGCCTTCTCCTGTGACATCAATATCCAGGCCAGGATCGTCCATGATCTGGGCGACGTATCGATCGTAAAGACCAAGGGCTAGACCAAAGGCATCAAAGCCGGGACCAATATTCGCACTCGTAGCAGGAACCTGAACCTGAATCGGATTTGCTCTAAAGGTCGGCTTTGCCATGGTTCTAACTTAAACCCAATGCTTCGGCGGCACGTGCGGCGACTGGAGGAATTACGACAGGATCGGCAGCACCTTCCAGAGCCCAATGGACATCCTTCAATCCGTGGCCGGTCACCGTGATCACAATCCGCTTGCCATGGGCGAGGCGGCCCAGCCGCTCGTACTTAATGAGGCCTGCCAACCCGGCTGCACTGGAAGGCTCAACGAAGACGCCCTCCTTGGAGGCAACCAGACGGTAGGCGCTCAAGATTTCGTCATCGGTAACCGAGTCGATCAGTCCGCCGGATTCATCGCGGGCAGCAACAGCTTGCTTCCACGATGCCGGGTTTCCGATACGAATTGCGGTTGCGATCGTTTCAGGGTTAGTGACAATTTCGCCGCGAACAATGGGCGCCGAACCCTCGGCTTGAAAACCCCACATCGCCGGCAACTTGGTGCTCATGTTGTCAGCGCGATACTCGTTGTAGCCCTTCCAGTAAGCCGTGATGTTGCCGGCATTCCCGACGGGCAAGGCATGAATATCGGGGGCATCCCCAAGGAAATCGATCACTTCAAAGGCAGCTGTCTTCTGTCCTTCGATGCGGAATGGGTTCACCGAATTAACAAGGGCGACGGGGTATTTCTCGGAAAGCTCGCGAGCCAGGTTGAGGCAGTCGTCGAAATTTCCCTCCACCTGCAACAACGTCGAACCATGAATGATCGCTTGGGCCATCTTGCCCATCGCAATCTTGCCGGCAGGCACAAGCACCGCCGGTGTCATCCCCGCCTTAGCGGCGTATGCAGCAGCACTTGCGCTGGTGTTTCCGGTCGAGGCACAGATAACTGCCTTCGCTCCGTCTTGGGCGGCTTTGGAAATCGCCATCGTCATACCGCGATCCTTGAATGATCCGGTGGGATTGGCACCTTCGAATTTCAGCCAGACATCGTTGTTAAGGATTTTCGAGAGATGAGTTGCATGAACGAGCGGCGTACCGCCTTCGCGCAAAGTGATGATCGGGGTAGACGAATCAACCGGAAGTCGATCGCGATATTCCTCAATTACTCCGCGCCATTGATGGGCACCCGGCTTGGTCATTGCTGAACTACTCCCTCAACTCGAATAACGCTCTCAACTGTGCGGACAGTATCCATCTGCGAAAGTCGCTTAACTGTCAGGGCAAGTGCATGCTCACTTGCTCCATGAGTGACAACTATGAGCTCGGCATCAACTCCGCGCCCACTCTGTCGAACGGTCTGTATGGAAACGTTCTCGGTAGCAAAGGCTTGCGCAACTGCTGCTAGGACACCGGGCTTATCTGCAACATCTAGTCGGATGAGGTACTGAGTCTTGATCTCGTCGATAGGTGCAATGGCGCGGTCTGCATAATCACTCTCTCGCGGACCAAGCGCACCGCTCGTGAGGTGGCGGGCAACAGCGACGACATCTCCAAGGACAGCACTAGCTGTCGGGGCGCCGCCGGCACCACGGCCATAGAACATCAATTCGCCAGCGGCCTCTGCTTCAACGAAGACCGCGTTATAGGCATTTCGTACTGAGGCGAGGGGGTGGGTGCGCGGTAGCAGAGCCGGATGCACTCGAACGGAAATCTCATCACTTGGAGTGAGTTCAGCGATCGCCAGCAATTTGATCACGTGGTTCATGGACTGCGCCACGGCTACATCAGTTGCAGTAATCGACGTGATTCCCTCGCGATAAACATCTGCCGATGTGACCCGCGTATGAAACGCCAGGCCCGCGAGTATCGCCGCCTTTGCTGCGGCGTCATAGCCTTCAATATCGGCGGTTGGATCGGCTTCGGCGTACCCCAGATTCTGGGCACCTTCAAGGGCTTCCTCGAAGGCAAGTCCGTCCTCATCCATCTTCGTCAATATGTAGTTGGTCGTTCCGTTAACGATGCCCATGATGCGAGTGACGTGATCGCCGACTAGAGATTCGCGGAGGGGCCGAAGGATCGGGATCGCACCTGCCACTGCTGCCTCGTAGTAGAGATCAACTCCACGTGAATCAGCCGCGCTGTACAAGTCCGCACCATGCGTAGCTAGAAGTGCCTTGTTTGCGGTGACAACTGACTTGCCATTTTCGATTGCCAGCAGAATGAGTTCGCGTGCCGGCTCGATGCCGCCCATTACCTCGACGACCAGATCGATTTCAGGGTCGGTGACAACTGATTTCGCATCGGCTGTGAAAAGTGCAGGGTCTATTCCTTCGCGCTCGAGATTCACATCACGAACGGCAATCTTGGTCAGTATGAGTTCTGCACCAGAGCGCGTCGACAACTCCTTCTGGTGGCGGAGGAGTTGCGAGGCAACCTGAGAGCCGACAACACCGCAGCCAAGAATTCCAATTCGGATCGTCGGTAGCGGCGCGTTCATGGGCTCAGTCTTTCACACATCAAGGCTGAGGAGATCGGCAAAGGTTTCGCGACGAAGGATGACACGGGCTTTCCCGTCGAAAACTGCCACGACCGGTGGTCTTGGGACGTGGTTGTAATTGCTGGCCATGCTTCTTCCGTAGGCACCTGTTGCAGGAACTGCCAACAGATCTCCGGGGGCGATATCGCTGGGCAGTTTGATATCGCGAATGACGATATCGCCGGTCTCGCAGTGCTTTCCGACGACCCGCGTCTGAACCATTTCGGCCGTGGAGACGCGATCCGCGATAACTGCCGTGTATTCGGCGTCGTACAAAGAGGTACGAATGTTGTCACTCATGCCTCCGTCGACGGAAACGTAATTCCGAGTGCTTTCATCCTCCAGAACAACTTCTTTTGTCGTGCCGACTTCGTAGAGCGTGAACATCGCAGGACCTGCAATTGCGCGACCTGGTTCGATAGAAACACGCGGGATTTTCAATTCTCTAACGGCACATGCTGTGCTGACCGCTTCATACAAAGCCGACAGAACCTCATTTGGCGAAAGCGCATCATCCTCTGGCAGGTACGAGATTCCGTACCCTCCCCCGAGATCAAGTTCGGGCAACTCATGATCGAATTCATCGCGGTACCTCGCCAGCAAGCCGATCAAACGGTCTGCTGCAATTCCAAAAGCATCCATACTCAGAATCTGAGATCCAATATGGCTGTGGAATCCACACAATTCAATTTCAGGATGACGTCGTGTCGCAACGATGGCCTCCCATGCGGCACCACTCGCGATCGAGAACCCGAACTTCACGTCTTCGTGCGCTGTCGCGATCGACTCGTGCGTATGCGCCTCAATGCCCGGGGTAAGTCGGAGCATGACGCGCTGCCTCTTTCCACGTCCCTTAGCAGCCGCTGCAACTCGCTCGATTTCTACAAGCGAGTCAATAACGATCGTCCGCACGCCGTTCTCAATCGCAGTTTCGATTTCGGCAACGGATTTGTTATTGCCGTGCAGTTCCATCTTGCTCGGCGGAAAGCCGGCGGCGAGTGCGACCGCTAATTCTCCACCGGTGCAAACATCGAGCCCAATTCCTGCCTGCGCAATCCATCGCGCAACTTCGACGCAGATAAACGCCTTGGCGGCGTAGTAGACCGTTCCGGCATTCTCGCCAAAGGCGTCGTTGAGGGCATGCCCCCAAGCGACGGCACGATTCCGGAAATCAGTTTCGTCTAGGAAGAAAGTCGGTGTACCGAATTCACTTGCCAGAGCCCGCGCTGAAATTCCACTGAGGTGGAGATGGCCGTTCTCAAAGGAGATCTGCGAGGACCAGACGTTTGCCATTTCGACTACATCCGCTCTGGTGCACTGACGCCGAGAAGTTGAAGGCCGTTGCTGATCACTTGTCGGGTAGCCGCACATAAGTTGGCCCGCGCCGAGTGGATTGGTGCGGCAGGCTCCTCGCCCATCGGAAGGACACGGCAATCCGCATAGAAGCGGTGATAAACACCAGCTAATTCCTCCAAATACCGGGCAATTCTGTGCGGCTCGCGCAGTTCTGCGGCGCCTTGCACAACCCTTGGGAACTCCGCGAGCGCGCCCAGCAACTCGTTTTCGCGGTCGTGAGTCAGCAAAGTCGGATCGAAATCTGCAAGCGAGTGAGGGACATTGAGTTCCTTGGCATTGCGAAGCACGCCCGAAATTCGCGCATACGCATACTGCACGTAGTACACAGGGTTGTCGTTGGTGCGCTTCTTCAACACGTCGACGTCGAGAACCATAGGTGTATCAACCGGGTAACGCGTCAACGTGTAGCGGGCCGCGTCGACACCAACCTTTTCGACCAAGTCCTCAAGGGTGATGATCGTCCCAGCGCGCTTGGAGAGTTTTACTTCCTCGCCGCCTTCCATGATCTTCACGAGTTGGCCAATCAGCACATGGATGTTGTACTCGGGGTCATCGCCGGCGCACGCGGCAACAGTGCGAAGTCGATTGACGTAGCCGTGATGGTCTGCGCCCAACATGTAGATGCAGACGTCGAAACCGCGTTCGCGCTTGTTGATGTAGTACGCGGTGTCGGATGCGAAATACGTGAGTTCTCCGCCGCTCTTTACCAACACGCGATCCTTGTCATCACCGAAATCGCTGGTACGTAACCAAATAGCGCCGTCTTGTTCGAAGACGTGGCCCTGACTGCGCAATTTCTCCAGACCGTGTTCCACCGCCCCACTGTTGTGAAGGCTTCGCTCGGAGAACCAGACGTCGAAGTGAGTTCCGAAATCATCGAGAACCTGTTGCTGTTGCGACAACTGGGCCTTGTACGCGCGTTCGCGAAACTCGACGATCTGCTCGTCTTCCGACAAAGAAAGTATCGACGGGTCATCGCTAAGAATCATTTGGGCCAAGTCGTTGATGTATGCCCCTTGATACCCGTTCTCCGGAATCGCCCACCCAAGTGCGGCGGCGCGCACCGAAGCGCCAAAGAGATCCATCTGATTGCCACGGTCATTGATGTAGAACTCGCGCGTGACCGATGCACCGGCTGCACTGAGCACTCGCCCGAGTGCATCTCCAACTGCAGCCCAACGGGTATGGCCCAGGTGCAATGGACCGGTTGGGTTGGCGCTGATGAATTCAAGGTTGATGCTGACTCCAGCCAGGGCTGCGCCCGAGCCGTACTTCTCGCCCGCGATGATGATCTGGGGTACAACCCCCGCTGCACTTGCCCGGCTGAGGGTCACATTGATGAACCCAGGTCCGGCAACCTCGACCGATGAAACTTCATCCATCGCTTCCAGGCTCTGCTTGAGGAGCCCGGCGATCTCACGGGGGGCACGTCCGGAACTCTTTGCCATTTGGAGTGCAATAGAAGAGGCATAGTCGCCGTGATCGCGATTTTTCGGCCTTTCCAGGCGAACCTCGGCTGGAATCTCGCCGCTGAGCGCACCCTCGGCTACCAACGCGGTCAGGGCGCTGCGTATCCGCGCGGCGAGGAGCTCACTATTGGACGACACCTGCGCAAGGCTACCGTTCTCACCTACTTCTTAGGCGCAGGATTCTTCCGGGGATATGTGGTTTCTTTCGACAAAATAGTTATGCAATCGTTAGATGCAATATCCGATTTGTCCGTTTCCAAGTAGTGCGTGATTTCACCTACAGACGTAGGTTCGCGAGGTACTCAACCAACTCTCGCAAAAGAGTCTAAATACATGGCTAAAAATAGGTTTTGGCCAGGGTTGAGAACACCCTCTCGAAAGGTAATTACTTATGACCAAACGTCGTAACGCGATTACGGCCGTTCTTGCAGCTGCCGCCATCGCACTTACTGGCTTTGCTACAACTTCAGCCTCTGCAGCAACTGGTGCTCAGGTTGGCGTCATTCTTCCGGATGCCGCTTCCTCAAACCGTTGGGAATCGGCTGACCGTCCATTCCTCACCGCAGCCTTCAAGGCCGCTGGCGTCACAGTTGATATCCAGAACGCAAACGGAGATGTTGCCGCGTTCCAGACTATTGCCGACCAAATGCTCACATCGGGCGTAAAGGTCCTCATCATGGTCAACCTTGACTCAGCATCTGCCAAGGCAGTTCAGGACAAGGCAAAGGCCCAAGGCGTAGCCACCATTGACTACGACCGTCTAACTCTTAACGGCTCTGAGTCATACTACGTTTCATTTGATAACGTCGCAGTCGGCAAGTTGCAAGGAAAGGGCATCAACTCATGCCTAATCGGAATGCACAAGAAGACCGCACGTATCGTCTACCTAAACGGTTCCCCAACTGACAACAACGCAACGTTGTTCAAGAAGGGCTACGACTCAGTTCTTCGCCCATTGATCAAGGCCAAGAAGTACACCCTCGTCGATGACACATCAGTTCCTGGTTGGGACAACGTAAAGGGTGGAACCATTTTCGAACAGCAGCTCTCGAAGGCTGGCGGAAAGCTTGATGCAGTTGTTGCTGCCAACGAAGGTCTCGGACTTGCAGCTGTTGCTGTTCTGAAGAAGAACAAGCTCAACGGCAAGGTCTGCGTCTCCGGACAGGATGCAACAGTTGACGGTCTCCGTGCCATCTTGACCGGCGACCTATCCAACACCGTTTACAAGGCCATCAAGGCCGAGGCAAACGCCGCTGCAGCTTTGGCTGTTGCTCTTATCCAGGGCAAGCCAGCAAGTGCTGCCAAGGCAAAGGTCAACAACGGAACCATCAACGTACCTTCAGTGCTTCTTGTACCAATCGGAATCACCAAGGCCAACGTCAAGGTTGTTGTTGCTGACGGCTTCCAGAAGCGTACCGATATCTGCAAGGGTATCGAGGCTCTCTGCAAGAAGTACAAGGTCTGATAAACAGGCCGATTGCTGACATTCAGCAATGAGATAGTCGGTTTCGGCTCGGGGCTCAGGCCCCGGGCCGAAACTATTTCACGTAGCACCCCTTAACAAAGAAGAACACAGGAATAGACTTCGGACACTGCGGTCCCACACGATTTCAATGAAGGTTTCAATGAAGGAGCATGGCGTGAGCACTCCAATACTTTCGCTCAGAGGAGTAAACAAATCTTTTGGGCCGGTTCATGTACTTAAGAATGTGGATCTAGACGTCTACGCGGGACAGGTCACCGCACTTGTCGGCGACAATGGCGCGGGCAAGAGCACACTCATCAAATGCATTGCCGGCATCTACTCCCCCGATGGTGGAGATTTTCTTTTCGAAGGCAACAAGGTCGACATCAGCGGTCCGCGCGAAGCCACTGCTTTGGGCATTGAGGTTGTTTATCAAGACCTCGCCCTCTGCGACAACCTCGATATCGTGCACAACATGTTCCTTGGTCGCGAAGTAAAAAAGGGTTATGTACTCGATGAGAGCAATATGGAATCCCTTGCGCGCAAGACACTCGACGGTTTGAGTGTTCGTACCGTCAAATCAATCCGCCAAACGGTTTCATCTCTTTCCGGTGGTCAACGCCAGACAGTCGCCATTGCCCGCGCAGTCCTCTGGAACAGCAAGCTCGTCATCCTGGATGAGCCAACGGCTGCACTCGGGGTAGCGCAGACGGAACAGGTCCTTCACCTAGTTCGCCGCCTTGCCGACAACGGGCTGGCTGTCATCCTTATTAGCCACAACCTCGTGGACGTTTTTGAAGTAGCCGACAACATCGCAGCCCTTTATCTCGGAACCATGGCGGCGCAAGTAAACAAATCGGAAGTCTCTACAAACCAAGTCATCGAATTAATCACCACGGGCAAATCTGCTGGGGTCGATCAGGGAGCAAAAATATGAGCACGGATACTCTCGAAACTGGCCCATCGCTGAAAGATGCAATGAGCGATTACTGGAGTCGGATCAAGGCTGGCGACATCGGCGCGCTTCCTGCTGTCCTTGGTCTGGTTGTTCTCTGCGGCGTCTTTGGTGCAATGTCCAATGTGTTTCTCACTCCTGGGAACTTCGCCAACCTGCTGACGCAGGCAGCGGCAGTGACCGTTATTGCGATGGGACTTGTTTTCGTCCTTCTACTTGGCGAAATCGATCTCTCCGCCGGTTACGCATCCGGAGTTTGCGGGGCCGTCCTAGTCATCCTCATCACCAACCACGGATGGGCTTGGTGGTTGGCTCTTCCCGTAAGCATTCTTGTCGGAGCTGTCTTGGGATTCGTTCTGGGAACCCTTGTTGCCCGTCTTGGAATTCCATCCTTCGTTGTCACCTTGGCCGCGTTCTTAGGTTTCCAGGGTCTCCTCCTTCTCCTTGCTGGAGAGGGCGGAACCATCCGCATCGAAGATCCGTCAATCTTGGCAGTGGAGAACAACAACCTGTCCGCGACGTGGAGTTGGATCTTCTACATCGTCGTTTCTGCTCTTTACATTCTCAGTGGCCTCAATCGAATCAATTCGCGACGTAGGGCCGGCCTTAAAGCAGAACTCCTCAAACTATGGATTCTCAAGACTGTCGGACTTCTTGCAGTCACAGGTGTTGCTGTTTTCACCCTCAACCGTGAGAGAAGCAATAACCCTCAACTGGTAAGCCTTAAGGGCATTCCGATTGTTGTGCCGGTAATTCTTGGTCTCCTCGTGCTCGGAACATTCGTCCTCGGACGCACTGCCTTCGGTCGCCACATCTATGCAGTCGGCGGTAATGCAGAAGCGGCACGTCGCGCAGGTATCAATGTGAAGAACGTACGAATTGCCGCATTCGTGATCTGCTCGGCACTGGCGGGCGTTGCGGGAATGCTCTTTGCATCTCGTCAGAACTCAATCTCTCCACAAACCGGTGGAAGTTCAACGCTGCTGTATGCAGTTGGTGCTGCCGTTATCGGGGGCACCAGCCTCTTTGGCGGAAAAGGAAAGATGCGCGATGCCATCCTTGGTGGACTTGTTGTAGCCGTCATAGACAATGGAATGGGACTGCTGGGATACGGCGCAGGCATCAAATTCATCGTCACCGGTCTCGTACTTCTTGTCTCGGCAGGTGTCGATGCAGTTTCTCGTCGCGGGGTCACGTCCAACTAGCGTTTTAGGCAGTGGTTTTGGCATATCTGGCCTTAGCCCTTAACCTTGGCTTTGCCGATCCCGATCTGGGATCAACGCTCTTGCGGGAGTGGTGAAATGGCAGACACGCAGGTCTTAGGAACCTGTGTCTTCGGACGTGCGGGTTCAAGTCCCGCCTCCCGCACTCATCTTTGAAAAATGTCGCCGCACCTAACTATCGACAATCGCCACTGAGATACTTTCTCCACCATGGAAGATGAGACCGTAGATTGGCTTGCCTGGCACTCCCCTTACTCTGATCCAAATTCGGCTCTCAGTCGACGACTGGAAATAGTTCAAACGCAGATCCGATGGCGTCTCCTTGAAGCACAAGAGGCGCCAATCCAAGTCATTAGCCTCTGCGCCGGTCAAGGACGCGACCTCTTGGACGTGCTCGAATCTTTGCCAGCATCGAGAGATATCAACGCACTGCTGATAGAAAACGACGCCAGAAACGTCAAAGTAGCCTCAGACCGGATACGACAATTGGGACTCGCCAACGTGGACATTCGTTGCGCAGATGCCGGTAACAGCAACTCCTATGCGGGAGCAACGCCAGCTGATCTAGTACTTCTCTGCGGCGTATTCGGGAATATCAGTGATGAAGATATTTTCAAGACCATCGCGTACTTACCTCATCTTTGCGCTCGCGATGCGACAGTCATTTGGACACGCTCTCGACGAGCACCTGACATTACCCCGCGGCTTCGCGCGGCCTTTGAATCACATGAATTCCGTGAACTGGCATTCATTGCACCTGAACGTGACTTGTTTTCCGTGGGGGTGCATAGGTTCTCTGGAAGATCTGCGCAATTAACAGCTGGCGAGCAACTCTTCACTTTCCTCTGAATATATTGAGGACCTAGAAGGCAATCTCCGCGGTGGGCGTTATGTTGGCAGACCTTCCCGGCAGTTCGTATTCCTGGAATGAACGATTCATCTCGTCGATGATTGATGAGGCTAATAACGGCCCTGAATCCCACTGCCCATCTGAAGTCGTGTGCGCATCCTCGACCAGTGTTACGTCATAGCCACGTTCAAGCGCGGCGTGAGATGTATGCCTGACGCAGTAATCAGTCTGCGCGCCGCTGATCACCAGATGTCCGACACCGAGCTTGGCGAGGGTTTCATCGAGAGTGGTCTCTTCGAAGGAACTCCGGAATTTCTTTCGGATCAGCGGTTCATTTGTCATGGGCCGCAATTCCGAAACTATCTGCCATGCGTCGCTTCCTATTTCCATGTAGTCATCGGAATGTTGGACCCAGATGACCGGGATCTCAGCGTCGCGAGCTTTTGCCACAAGTGTGTTGATGTTGCCGATGACTTCCGCACGACGGTGGGCTTCGGCTACAACGTCGTTCTGGACGTCAATAACCAGTAGTGCTTTGCCGTTTCGATCTGGAAACCTGCTCATCGGAGAAGGCTATTACTATGTCCGCTAATTGGGCTAGATTCTGCGAACTGAAATTGGCGAAAGATAGGTGAGACGTCATGTCTTCTGAAGAACACAAACGGCATGCCCGGCATACATACAGCCTCTGTTGGGAATATCTCGGGCGAACTCTGCACGATTATGAAAAACGAGACCTTGTCGGTTTCGCGCTAACGTCACGTTATCACTGGCAACAAGCCGGCGGTCCACAAGAATTCGCAATCGCCGATTGGATGGCTAGTCGAGCATTCGCGGCCGCCGGACTTTCCGCTACTGCCATCGACTTTGCAC
Organism: Candidatus Nanopelagicaceae bacterium; assembly: GCA_036504835.1. Lineage (GTDB taxonomy): Bacteria > Actinomycetota > Actinomycetes > Nanopelagicales > Nanopelagicaceae > QYPT01. The sequence continues at coordinate 199 of DASXUM010000114.1, read as the reverse complement.
TCACCTCACTGAATCATGGCTACGAGGAATTCCCCGCTTGGTTGAAGGCCAGTCTGAATGAAGGAGTGGCACGCGCCTTTGCTTCAGCATCAGACCATAAGCGTCGAGATGAGTATGTCGCTCTCGCCCTTGCCGAGTTGGATAACGAGACCGACGCCGAAGACGCCGAGATAATCCGAGGACAGATCGCCGAACTCCT
>DASXUM010000113.1:0-3983 GCA_036504835.1 Candidatus Nanopelagicaceae bacterium | reverse complement strand
CCCCATCTGGGTAGTGAGATCCCGGATGCTTTGAAATATCTGCTCCACGACGAGCGGGGCAAGGCCAAGGGAAGGCTCATCCAACAAGAGCAGTTGCGGTTTGGACATCAAAGCTCTGCCAATGGCCAACATAGCGCGTTCACCGCCAGAGAGTGTGTCGGCAGGTTGCGCGAGACGTTCGGCTAATCGAGGGAAAGTTTCCAGAATCTTTTCGCGGGTCGCGCGCGACTCATCAGAGTTCCGCCTCCACAATGCGCCGAGTTGAAGATTCTCATCAACGGTGAGTTCAGGGATAACGGATTTGCCTTCGGAGACGTGAGATACGCCAAGACGGACCAACTTCTCTGGCTTGGAGTAAAGAAGCTCGTGCCCCTGCCATGTCGCCGATCCCAAGGTCGCACGAGTGAGGCCGGAGAGGGCGCGAAGCAAGGTGGTCTTACCTGCACCGTTAGCGCCGATCACCGCCGCCATTTGGCCTTCCTCTATGCGAAAAGAAATGCTGTCGATTGCGCGAATGGCACCGTGGTCCACGCTGAGATCTGAGACGACCAGAGTCATACTGCACTCACCCCGAGATAGGCAGCGATGACCGCGGGATCGCGCCGTACTGTCTCGGCGGCTCCGCTGGAGATCACTTGGCCAAAGTTCAAAACATAAAGCCGATCACAGACCGACATGACGACATCCATGTGATGCTCAACGAGAAGAATGGAAATCTGCGCTTTGAGGTTATGAATCAGCGAGTTCATCCACGCGATGTCTTCCTCGCCTAATCCGCCAGCAGGTTCATCAAGCATCAGTATCTTGGGTTCGCTTACCAAGGCCCGTGCGATCGCAACGCGCTTTGTATCAGGATAGGAAAGGGTGTCGGCACGGCGATTAGCAAGGCGAGTTGCATAGACCCGCTCCAGCGCCAACATGGCGCGATCGCGTAATTTCACTTCATCGGTATTGCGCCCGAATGCAGCAGAGACAAAACCCGTATGCGCAAATTTGTGCGCACCAATCATGACGTTCTCAAGCACGGTGAGGTCGCCGAATAAGCCGACACCTTGCAGGGTGCGAGCAATACCCAGGTGAGCCAATTCATGCGTATGCGGCCATTTGTGTGCAGCTTCATTAAGAATGAGCTCGCCGTGAGCAGGCTTGACCAAGCCACAGAGCGCGTTGAAAAGTGTGGTCTTGCCTGCACCATTGGGACCGATAACACCCACGACTTCGTTCTGATGCAGATCGAGGTAGACGTCGCGCAAGGCTTGCAGGCCGCCGAAATTAACCGACAGACCTTTGATTTCAAGGAGGGCAGACGTCACAGCACTCCTTACTTCTTTGTAGGCGTATAGATTCTAGGCACTCGCGGTCCAACCCGCGTCACGATCTCGTAATTAATACTGGAACTTGCACTCCCCCAGTCATCAGCCGTGTACTCGCCATCATCGCCGGGACCAAATATCGTGGCCCAATCCCCCGCTCGAGCCGATGATTCTTTTCCTAAATCTACGACAAATTGATCCATGGAGACGCGACCGATAATCTGCGCGCGCCGTCCATTGACGAAAACACCTGCATTTTGAGCCACACGTGGAATGCCGTCGGCATATCCCATCGCAATAACGCCCAACTTTGTCTCGCCTTGTGTTGTGGCAACCGCACCATACCCAACAGGCGTTCCGCCGTGAACATCTTTGACAAGATGGATTTTCGCTTTCAGCGTCATGGCGGGCTTAAGACCAAGGTGCTGGGGTGATCCGAGGTGTTTCGCATCGGGGGTTAATCCGTACATTGCAATACCGGTGCGAACCAGATCAAAGTGCGATGAGGCATCTACCAACGTCGCGGCAGAATTTGAAAGGTGGTGGATTTCAGGTTCGATTCCGATTCTGTTCAGATCATCGGTCATCTCGATGAACCGCTTCAGCTGAATCGAGTTTTGAAGTACTCCAGGCTCATCAGCTCTCGCAAAGTGAGAGAAAAATCCGACAACTTCGACTTCCGACTTTGTTTCAGCAATTCTTTCAAGAAAGGATTCCCATTCATCTAGGAATCCGCCGCGCGTCATCCCCGTATCGACTTCAATATGTATACGCGGACGTTTTCTGGCACTGCGACCTGCCGACAGAATCTCGTTGTAAATAACAATGGACGGAACCGCCAGATCAATATTGGCTTCAATTGCATGTGAGTAATCTGATCCTGGCGGAACCAACCAAGAAAGTATCGGAGCGCTAAGTCCCGAATTGCGCAGAGATAGTGCTTCATCCAATAAAGCCACTCCGAGCCATTGCGCGCCGGCGTCAATGGCTGCCCTTGCCACAGGCACAAGACCATGACCATATGCGTCGGCTTTCACTACCGCCATGACGGGCACGCCCGCGTGCCGCTGCAAATAAGTCAGGTTTGAAGCGATGGCGCCTAGATCGACCTCTGCCTGCGCGCGATTGTTCATCACCGTTCGACAATCACAACGGCTGATGCAATTCCGGCGTCATGTGAAATCGACAGGTGAACGCTGGCCCCATCTACCAAATCTGCAATCTGACCGCGGAAGAGAAAGACCGGTTTGCCTGACTCAAGATTGACGATTTCGGCATCAAGCCACGGCAGGCCCTTGCCCGCATTTAACGCCTTGGCCAGCGCTTCCTTCGCCGCAAATCGTGCCGCTTGCGAGGATATGGGGAGGGCACTTTCTGAGTTTGTGAATAGTCGTCCCGCCAATCCCGGCGTCCTAGCAAGGGATTGCGAGAATCGTTCGATATCAACTACATCTATTCCAATTCCCTCAATCATGAGGCAATACTAAGTCAGGAGGGTTGTCTTTCTGAAGGGACAAATCGATCTATTGCGATAATTAACACGAGCAATGAGCCGCCGATGAAGAGGCCGCCCAATAAGTCTGAGAACCAGTGTGTCTGTCGAAAAAGAGAAACTGAGCAAACCGCCAATGTGATTGCGCCAACGACAACAGCCAACATCCGCCCGTGAAGGACCTCTCGATATCTATATCGATATATCAAATAGGCCAAGATTCCCCACGTCAGAAGTGCGTTGGAGGCGTGCCCACTTGGGTATGACAGTCCCCCGGCATGTATCAAATCGATATTGAGACGCGGTTTGGTTCGACCAATCGCAAGTTTTGCCATGCCCACAATTCCATTTAGGGCGAGCAGCGACAACAAAGCTAGATTAAGTGGGCGCCAGGATCGGAATTGATAGGAAATGAGCACGGCGGCAATAAGTAATACTGTCGCGGTCAGGCCTCTCAACCCCAGGTTGTCTATCTTTCTCAATACAAAATCCAGCCAGTGCGAAAGATGCGGACGCCTTCTGTGCGAAAGATTCGCGTCGATGTTGATCAAAGGTCCATTTGTCATCACCTGTTGAGTGACGATGAGAAATCCGAAGAATAGAAGAGCAGACCAACGCAGTGCCTTCGTCATCTGCATTCGTCGAAGCAGGACCTGCGGGGTCATTTATTCGACCGTTACCGATTTTGCTAAGTTGCGCGGTTGGTCAACATCATTGCCTCGCGCAACAGCCATCTCATAGGCGAAAACTTGGAGTGGGACCGTTGCCAGAATTGGCTGCAGCAGAGCTGGCGCCGTCGGGATCCGAATCGTGTGAGCAGCTCCGGTTACGACCGCATCTTCCTCTGCAATGACAATTACCTTTGCGCCACGTGCTTTCACTTCCTGCACATTGCTCAGCATCTTCTCATCCAAGCCATACTCGTGTCCGAAGGGAAGGACCGCGATCACGAGCGAGCCCTCTTCGATAAGTGCAATAGGACCATGCTTGAGTTCGCCGCCTGCGAATCCCTCGGCATGCATGTAGGCCAATTCCTTTAACTTGAGCGCGCCTTCCATCGCAACCGGATATCCCACGTTGCGTCCGAGGAAGAGGACTGAGTTCTCCTTAGCAAAGCTGCGGGTGAGCTCGCGCAGCGGTTCGACTGTTTCGAGAATCTGCTCGATCTTGGCAGGAAG
>DASXUM010000112.1:0-27341 GCA_036504835.1 Candidatus Nanopelagicaceae bacterium | reverse complement strand
CGAAGGCCACGGCCAGCAGATAGCTCACAAACTGAATCTTCGGATCAGCGAACAGGCTCTCTTTAGATTTTTGCGCATTCGAGTTTGCAAAGAAGAACCGCTTGATGACTGTGTAAACGAGGAAGGCTATTCCCACGTAGGCCGCTATCCCCGCGGTCGCGCCAAGTTGTGAGCCCTCCCAAGATATGCGTCCGGATAAGAAGTTAAGCAAATCTTGTCGTTTGATCATGCGAAGGAATAGCGAACTTGAATCGTAGAAGAAGCTATCCAGCGTTCCGGCGTACACAACGGCCTCTATTGGGCTTCTATCGGCAATACCAGTGAGAGTCGGGTTCTTGCTGGCTTCCAGAAGGATAGGCACGGTCTGATAGAAGAGCCCTAATACGAGGAAGAAGAGCACATAGATGAATGATGAGATGCGGTTGAAAACCTGCCGCAGTAGTCGGCCAAGTCCCTGCTTTGGTGGCAAGGATCTCTGCACCCACACTTCAGACAGAGCAATGGGTACCAAGAGCGCGAACGCCAGCATTCCCATAAAGAGCGTGTAGTAAAAGCCCGAAAAAGCCACCAACACCAGGAGTGCTGAAATCGCTAGGTAGTGCCTCCAACCACGGCGCGCGAAGGTCCCATCGCTTTGGCGCTTCGAGGATTGAAATGCCAAGTAGATAGCGGAGAGTCCAAGTGGAATTGCCCACGAGAATGAGAGAAATATGTGCCCCTCTGAACGAACCAGGTTGAAGGTGGAGATTGAATATCCGATGGAGATCGCCAAAGCGAGGATTCTTGGGATCTTCAGCAACCGTGCGAAGATGAAAACTGCCAGCGCAATTGGAACCACTTTCAAGATGGACATGATGTGGATGAGTGTTCCAAGATCGCTAACGCCCGTAAGCCTTCTGATCAATCGGAACATGAGCAAGTCGGTTGTTTGCCCAACGGGATAACCAGAGAAATTCAATTCACCCGGCCAACCGAGTGATGCAGTGTGAGCAACTGGATGTACAAGGGATGAAAGAAAAGGCACTTGGTTTGCAGTTCTAATATAAACACCTTCAAGGGAGCCATCCCCCGCTAGCAAAATTCCATGCTTGAAGATTGCGCGCGGACCCTCGCGGAAGATCCAGAGGCCAATAACAGAGGTCGACATAGCAACCACTAACGCGGAAACCGCTTCCAGCAAGAAATTCTTTCTCGTCAATCTTTCGATCATGGGCGAGAAGAATCCTTCTGATTTATTCAGCACGCGCCTGCAGCCAACCCGCGAATGTCCATCGTTGTCGGAACGACAATCGGCTTTCCACCAGGTGAATGGCCAGTCGACGGCACCTTCCAATATGTCATGGTCAAGCCATTGGATTTCACGCTCGCACTCGAGGTTTGAGTATCACGGACGAGACAAACATTGCTCATAGCGGGCGTGAATTCCTGCTTATCGGCCTTGGAAATCGTCACTAACTTGAAGTCACTGAAATTGATGCTGGCAGTCTTTGCCGATTCATCAAATGGAGCAAGGATCACGATCATCGTCTTGGGTGTCATTAGGTAGATGTCGAACCACCAGATCCGGCTCTTGTCCAACGCTCCTGGCTTGGAATTGACGTTGACCCAGTCGTCAGCCTGTTTGATATTGCGCCCAACCGGCACGAAGGCGCCCCGCTGAAGATTCGGGAAGGTCTTGACGATGATTCTTCGAACATCAGGCAGAGAGCAATGCATGCTTACCTGATTGCAACTCGAATACTGCGGCCAAACTATGTTGACGTTGAACAAGTAAGCCAATCGAATTCCGGTGTTCCAGTAGAAAGATCCTGCATTGGTTTCGAAGGCATCATTCTGGTTGGCCGAGATGAACACATCCCGTGTCTTGACCTCTTTGAACATCTTTGAGTCTTTTGTAACAAGTTGCCATGCGTTATACGAGAAATCCCGGCTTCTAGTTTCGTCGGCAACCTTGGAATTATGGACGTAGTTGAAGAACATCGATAGCGCGAAGCAAAGTAGGACGATGATTATTCGATCCGTGTAGACGTATTTCTTCTGAAGTTTGCGTCTGGCCTTCATTTACGGCCCCCTTTGCCCTTTTTGGGTTGAGCGACCGCAACCTTGATGTTTCTACCGATGAAAAATGTTACAAGGAGCGCGAGGAAGAGAGCCGAACCGAACTCCTGTACGAGAATTCCGAGATAACTGTGGGTGATTCCAGCCCGATTCCACCAGTCCTTCTGGATGGAAAGCATAAAGGCCGGCGAGCAGAGCAGATCGATTCCGATTAGCACGATAGCCCAGTAGTACAACTTCGCTGCTTTGGTAGCGTGGAAATACGGCTCGCCTCCTGTGCCAAAAGTATGAGCCAGCAGGCCGTAGAGAAGATAGGCGCCTAAGAGAGCAAACCCGATGCCGAAGAGTTCGGTTCCTCGATTGAGGCTGAATTTTCCAATGTCCGAGAAATGGAAGACTGTAAGGGGCCACGGTGGGACAAGTTGTGAGAGGAATGTTGGTATCGACTTGAGGGATGTGCCGAGTACATACGCACCGGATATCGCTTGCGCCTTCGCTCTCAAGTAGCCGAATACAAAGAGTCCGTAACCTACCCATGAAATGGCAATGGGCAGGAAAATCCAGAGTTCCTTTGTCAGATATTTCTTGTAAGAACCTGTCTCGGTCTCGACAGGTCGAGACTCGTGATTTTGAAGGATGCCGGCGAGGAATGCGATCAAAATAATCGGGAACAGAAGGAAGGCATATTCGTATGTGGACATTCCAATAAAGAAGATGATTCCGGCCAGAATTGAAATCCAGATGCCCCGCATCTGTGTTTTCGCGCGCGCCGCTCGATGGGCCAATATGGCGGCCAAAAATACCTTGATCAGCAGACTCGGAACCATAAAAACGAAAGCAATATGGGGGTCGAAATCTCTCCTGAATTGAATGGTAATAGAGAGAAAAACAAGGGTGAGCAATGTCAAGGAATGCGAACGACTCACCTTGTAGAGCAAGTAGGCAAAGAGTAGGCCGGCCAGAAGTAAGGCACCGGTTTCTACCAATTTGTACTGCCAGAGTGAGCGGAAATATGAGAAAACAAAACGTGACTCGATCCATTGGACAACGTAGAAACGTCCCTGCCCTTGCATCCACTGGTTATTCCAGTACTGCGCTTCGTACCAAATGTGCGAAGGAGTCAGCGATCCGTAACGCCATTTGACCCAATAGGGAGTCTGTGAATTCGGCCAATCATCTCCGGCCCAACTTGTCCTCATAACGTTGCTGACAGTGACTACAAGCATCGTCCCCGCGAATAGGTAGAGCAGGCGGAGATTTTTCCAGATGGGAGTTGCCCCTTTAGATAAATTTTGGCTCATGCTATCCAGAGATCCTTTGAAGGAGGTGCGCGATGTCGATTTGAGATTCTTCCAAGGCCGGAGTCGCATTGTTCAATACGTTGTCCCACCACCTAACAGTCGCCATCACTGCCTCTTTCTGATTCCAGGAATCTTTCCAACCCAGTGAGGATCGTGCCAACGTTGAATCAAGTTGAAGACTTTTGGCCTCAACATGTCCATTCCCATCTTCGTACGAGACAGGCACCGATTCTCCATTCGGCCATGTGCCCGTCGCAATATCAACCACTTCCCTGACGGTCAGACTGTCTGCGCTCGGTCCAAAATTCAAAGCGGGGATGTTCTTGCCGTTAAGGACAGCTTCAAGAGCCATGAGATATCCGGACAATGGATCTAGGACATGTTGCCACGGTCTAGTGCTCTCAGGATTTCGAATCTGAACTTGCTGACCACTGGCAAAGCCACGGACCAAATCTGGAATCAATCGATTCTCTGCCCAGTCTCCGCCACCGATTACGTTGCCGGCACGAACTGAGACCACTTTCGGTCCGCCCGAAACTTTGGCGATCTGTTGCCATGCGGCTACTGCCGATTCGGTACCGACTTTGCTTGCACTGTAAGGATCCTTGCCAGCAAGCGCATCCGTCTCCACGAACGCGCGGCCTGAATTGTCATTTCGATACACCTTGTCCGTGGTCACCGCCACGATGGCTTCGACGTGATTGGTCTCGAAGGCAGCGTCCAAGATATTTACTGTCCCCATGACGTTGGTGTCGAAGGTCTCGCGCGGACTTTTGTAGGACTCAAGCACGAGAGGCTGCGCGGCCATATGAATAATCGCCGACGGGCGGTGTTTAGCCAAAAAAGCCCGAACTTGGTCAAAATCACGAATATCGGCGAAAGCCTCGGGAATCGCACCCTCACGATTGGCTCGTGCGTAGAGCGAGTCGGCGGTAGGAGCCAGCGAGTAGCCCACGGAGTCAATCCCGAGATGATCCAGGAGAAAGGTGAGCCAAGCCCCTTTAAAACCCGTGTGTCCAGTGACCAAGATGGGGCCGGGCAACTCTCGAAGGCGCCGCCCGAGCATGAAATCCATGTGCAAACAGTAGTCTTCTCTCATTGATTGACAGACAACATGTAGCCGACGTGGCGCGGAATGGGGCTTTGAATTGACTTCAAGCGGCGATGAAATGATTGCTGATCTGGTCGCAGCGACCATGAAAGAGCGCCACCCTGCCAAAAAGTTTGTCCCGGGAGAGTCATCCATCCCCGTGACGGGAAAAGTCTTTGGTGAGGCCGAACTAACTGCCGCCGTTCAGGCCAGTTTGGACTTCTGGCTCACATCGGGGCCGTACACAGAGAAGTTCGAATCTCGCTTCGCCAAAACGGTCGGCATGCGCCACTCCTTTATGGTCAACTCCGGATCTTCGGCCAACCTGCTGGCCCTCACCACTCTCACCAGTCCGGCCTTGGGCGATCGTGCCCTCAAGAAGGGCGACGAAGTTCTCACTGTGGCCGCCGGTTTCCCAACGACTGTGACGCCAATTATCCAGAACGGGTTGATTCCGGTCTTCGTCGATGTTGACCTTGAGACCTACGTTGCCAATGAGGCTGCTCTAGAGGCCGCGATCGGCCCTAAGACCAGGGCCATCATGATGGCTCACACTCTCGGCAATCCCTTCAACATCGATTTGGTCGAATCTCTGGCAAAGAAGCACAACCTCTGGGTTGTCGAAGACAGTTGCGATGCATTGGGCGGAACCTATAAGGGTAAGAACCTCGGCAGCTTTGGTGATCTTTCGACATTTAGCTTCTACCCCGCCCATCACATCACGACCGGCGAGGGTGGTGCCGTGCTCATCAAGAAAGTCGCCCTCAAGCGACTCGTCGAATCTTTCCGAGACTGGGGTCGCGACTGTTGGTGCGCCCCCGGATGCGATAACACCTGCCTCAAGCGCTTCGAATGGCAACTTGGCGAATTGCCCTTTGGCTACGACCACAAGTACACGTACTCACATATTGGTTACAACTTGAAGTCCGGCGATATTCAAGCAGCGATCGGGCTGGCACAGTTGGACCGCCTAGAAAGTTTCGTGGAACTGCGCCGCCGTAATTGGAAGTACCTGAAGGATGGGTTGGCAGACCTCTCCGAGCACCTCCTCCTTCCGCGCGCCACCGACGATAGCGACCCCTCATGGTTTGGTTTTGCGATCACAGTTCAGAAGTCGAGCCCTAAGACGCGAAATGAGATTGTCCAGGAGCTCAATGACCGAAAGATCGCCACTCGCCTTCTCTTCGGCGGCAACCTTCTCCGGCAACCAGCCTTCCTCGACACCCCTCGTCGCGTTTATGGCGATCTGACCAACACCGACATCGTCATGAATGACACATTCTGGATTGGTGTGTGGCCGGGGCTAAGTCTGCCAATGTTGGACTACATGATTGAGTCACTTCATCAGATTCTTGGAGGATCTAAATGAAAGTCATCATCCTGGCGGGCGGACTAGGAACTCGTATTTCTGAAGAAACCGAAAGCAAGCCAAAGCCGATGGTTCTGATCGATGACAAGCCGATCCTCTGGCACCTCATGAACATCTTCTCTCAGCAGGGGTTTGATGAATTCGTCCTCGCACTGGGATATCGCAGCGAGGTCATTAAGAGATGGCTCCTTGATCTCAATGATCTAGACGGTGACATCACCATCGATACTTTGCAGAAGAAAGTTCATCATCTTGGCAAGGGCGACCACTACTCATGGAAAGTTACCGCGCTGGAGACTGGCCTAAACACGCAGACGGGCGGACGCATTGCTCAATGCATGAAGGCCTTCCCTGGCGAGCGCGTTATTGCGACTTATGGCGACGGTCTGGCAAATGTTTCGATTAAGAAACTCCTCGCCTTCCATGAAGCACATGGGAAGAAAGCCACAGTTACCGCGGTGAGGCCACCGGCACGCTTTGGGCACCTTCACATCGAGGGGGACAAAGTTATTCATTTCGGTGAGAAGAATCAGGCCGATGCCGGTTGGATTAATGGCGGGTTCTTCGTACTGGAGCCTGAAGTTGCCAACTTGGTATTCGACAACTCGGAGCCATTCGAGTCGGGAGCACTCCCGCGCCTGGTTGAAGAAGATCAACTCATGGCCTATCACCACGATGATTTTTGGCAGCCCATGGACACTCTGCGTGAAAAACAGGAACTATCTCGTTACGCGATGGAGATTCCTCCGCCGTGGCTAAGAGGAATCAGCACATCAACGGACGGGCGATAACGTGGCAAAGAAGACAACGCTAGACATCATTACCTCTGCTTATAACGAGGAAGAATGCCTGCCCGAACTCTTTGCTCGGATTGAAATTGTCATGAAGCAAGAGCCAGCTTACGACTATCGAATTCTGGTTATGGACAACGGATCTTGGGATCAATCGTGGCCGATCATTCAAGCCGCGGCCAAGGCCAATCCGAAAATTCAAGGCTTTCGCATGTCCCGCAATTTCGTTCTAGATGCCGCATTTACTTGCGGCCTTGACCATGCAACTGCAGACGTCGCAATCATCATGACATCCGATTTGCAGGATCCACCTGAAGCTATTCCCGCATTGCTTCGGAAATACGAAGAAGGTTTCGATCAGGTTCTGGTAAAGATCACCAGCCGCGATTCTGTCCCGTTTGTGAGAAGGAAACTCTCCAACCTCTTCTACCGAATCGCCTTCAAACTCACCGATGGAATGCTTCCTGAATCCGTCAGCGATTTCCGCCTCGTAAACCGGAACACCTACGAGGCAATCCGACGTTTACGGGAGAGCCACCGATTCCTCCGCGGCTTGGGATCATGGGTTGGATTCAAAACCACTGAAATCGAACTCGAACGTCCGCCTCGTTTCGCCGGTGAGTCCAAGTGGCTAGGCGTATCCCTGTTCGGCGTCATTGCCCACGCCTCTCGCAGCATCCTCGCCTACAGCGCCACACCGCTGCTCTGGGTATCGGCTCTCGGCATTCTTCTCAGTGCACTCTCGCTGGTGTCGGTCATTGGGCTTGCCATATTCTGGCTGATCAGCGGCGTTCCATTTGCTGGCTTCGGCTCAATCATCAGCCTCATCTTCTTAGGTTTCTCGTTGACGATGCTCGGCATCGGAATCCTTGCCCAGTATCTCGGACTCGTTTACGAAGAAGTTAAGCAACGTCCGTTGTACATACTGGCGGAGAAGACCTCTAAAGATTCATAAGGTCTTGCGCGATCTCGCGAATCATGGATTCTTGACCAGCAACGAGTTTTCGCTTTCCCATCTCTTGCCATAAGACCGCAACTTCAATTCCCATTTCCTCTGAGAGTTGTTTTACCTGCGGGGCGTATCCGCTGAACACTCCGGCAAGCCCACTTTCGATGCTCGAACTTGTTGTTCGTGGCAAATTCCCAGGATACGTCTGCTCAACAAGAAGGCTCATTGCCAGGAAGTCATCGATCGGTGAAAGCGGACTTCCCGCTTTTACAGAATTGGCGACAATCGCCTCCAGTTGGGCATTACCGGCTCCTGCGCCCAACCCCATTGACGCCCCGTCGATCAGGAGTGCGCCACGTTCGACGGCCATGGTCGCGTTCGATACTGCGACACCCAGGTTGTTATGTGCGTGGAATCCCACTTCAAAATCCAGCTCATTCTTAATGGCATCTACTCGATCGCGGACATCGGTCGGGATGAAATGACCAGATGAATCCATCAAGATGACGGCGGTGGCTCCGTAGGATTTCATGAGCCTGGCTTGCTCGATCAAACCCTTGATATCAATCATGTGGCTCATCATCAGAACTCCGTGCACGACAACATCCTGATTGGCCAAGTACTCAATATGTTTTTCGGCTGTTGTCGCCTCGGTGACGTGAGTAGCTACCCGGAAGACTTCGACGCCAATTTCGATGGCAGGAATAATGTCGCGTTTGATGGTAGCGAATCCAGGAATTGTATGAACAGAGAGCTTTGCGTTCTTCAGGGTTTCACGCGCCGCTGCAAGAAGGGCCTGATCGCTCTCGGTTGACTTTCCCACCAAGAATGAAGATGCACCAAGACCATTGCCGTGGCCTACCTCGACAGCCCACACTCCTGAGGTATCAGCTTTGGCGCAGTACTCAGTGACGAATTTTGATGTCAGGGTGTGGCGGAGGGCATGATTGCCATCTCTTAGAGTCACGTCATAAAGAAGGCTCACTTTGCGACTCCTGCCCTCTCATTGACGATCTTGGAATGCTGCCGGGCAGTCTCCACCGCCGCAGCATTGATGATGTCTAGATTGCCGGCGTATTCCGGCAGAACGTATCCGGCGCCGGTCACCTTCGCAGTCGCCGAAATCTGCCCAGGGCTTGGCATATGCGGCTCAACAACGATGTCGTAACCCGGCACATACCTTTTTACTCGAGAAACAATTTTCTGCGCCTCACCTTTTGCGGCCTCTAAATCCACGTCCGTCACCTTCATGTGCACCGTGGTACGCATCATTACAGGTGGTTCGGCAGGGTTAAGCACCAGAATCGCTTTGACCGCGGAGCATCCCGTGATGAGATGGATGAGATTTTCGGTGGATTGGATGTACTGGTCGATATTGCGTCTGGTCGCGGGGCCCGCCGAAAGGGATGCAATACTCGATGAAACTTCCACTTCAGATATCCCCGCTGCATGCTGGCTCATCGCGTAGAGCAATGGTGCTGACGACTGACCACCACAGGTCACCATCGAGTAATTCGCGACGGCATCATTGCTCATTTCCATGCCCGATACTTTGCCAAGCAATTCCGGAACAAAGGGGGTACCGATTCGCGACGGAGTGAGATCCACCATCCACTTGCCCTCTTTTTGCATCAGATCCCAGTGGGCGCGATGATCGAAGGCCGACGTCGCGTCGAAGACTCCTTCGAACTCTGCCCCGCTGCTCATGAGCCCTTCTATCCCGTTCGAGATCAGATGCTCCACTTTGCCTTCGAAACTATTGAGCCCAGGACTATCGGCTCGTCGGCCCACAAAGGCGACAACTTCGAAATCTGAGTCATCAAGAAGTCGTGCGCAAAGATCGGTACCTATGTTGCCAGTACCGAGTATGGCGACTTTGATTTTACTTTTGCTCATACGACAATCCACGTGCACGATAGGAATTCTCGTGTGCGCGGTACCCCAAATACTTCTCGAGATCTTGTATCGACAATGGCGGATCAAGATCCTCTAGCGGCGGTGAGACAAGAGTTCCATCTTCAAGTTTGCTCGTAGCAAGTCGCGGGAGATACTTCTGCGACGGTGACATGATGATTTCGATAAGGACGCCTGCCTTCGATTCGAGGGCGGGGTTTAATTTTGTAGCGAAATCCGCCTCGGAATCAATCCGGACGTATTCCAACTCAAAAGTCTTCGCGAGTTGTTCGAAGTTTGGAAAACTGACTCCGGTGTCGACGCCTGAGCCGGCAACGCGGCCAAAGAACAGATTCTCCTGCGATATCTTGATCATCGAATAACCGTCATTGTTAAAGATAAAGAGCTTCATGGGGATCTTGTGCTCTGCAATAACTTGGAGTTCCTGCAGGTTAAACATGATTCCACCGTCGGTATCTAGACAGATCAACTGCCGATCTTCGGCTCCAAAATAAGCTCCAATCGCTCCCGGCAAACCAAAACCCATCTCGCCCAGGCCCTGCGATGTGAAGAATCTCTGATGCGCTTTTGGTGCAAAAAGGTAGTGCCCCGTAAGCAGTCCAGCCCCAACGTCGGTCACTACCACTGCATCGTCATGAAGGTTTCCGTTCAAATGCTCGATAACAGCAGCTGAATGCACCACGCCTTGGACGTCTTTCAGAAGGGGTCCTACCTGATTCATTCTCGGTAAGGACTCCCACAGTTTTCTAATCTCTGCCAACCAATCCCGACGTGCAGGAGCGTCATAACTTGAATCCGTCGCTTCCATCTCCTTTAGGAAAGTTACAGCCGAGAGATTCAAGAGATTCCAATTGGTGTCGGCGAATTTGGAACACTCGGTGGGATCGATTTCGACTATCCATTTAGTGGCGTGGCGTCCAAAGTCTGCCTTGTCATATCCTATTTGCGGAATTGCCAGGCGTGTTCCGATACATAGGAGAAGATCCGCGCGTTGCAATGCAATATTGCCGGCGCGATCTCCGTAAATTCCGATTCGTCCCACGTTGAGTGGGTGGTCCGAGGCAAAAAGATCAGCCGCAGACCATGACAAGCAGAATGGAATCTGTTCATCGTCGATGAACTCATTGAGAAGGGCCAGAGCGTCTTTGTCTCTACAGCCATTGCCGATGTAAAGCAGCGGGGTGATGGATTTTGACAATGCATCTTTGAGGGAGGCGATCTGCTTCTTAACCGAAGCAACTCTGTCCGAGTTCTTCGTCAATGCAAGTGAAGTGCCGCCGAGATCGAAATCTCCTGGATTGACCAACTTCCGCTGGAGATCCATGGGGAAATCCAGGAAGACCGGACCTTTACGATCAGTTCGCGCATCACTCCAGGCTCGGTCAAATTCTTGGGCAATATTCTTAGCATCAAGAATGCGGGCTGAATGCTTCGTCACAGGTTTCATTACTTCGACCGAGTTGAAACCCTGCACACCGTAAGCTCGCAGGGCCGCGTAGTTGACGCAATGGAACGAACTCTCATTGCCCGAAATAATCAGCACAGGAATGGAATCTAAATAAGCACTGAGAATGCCCGTCAATGTATTCGCAGCTCCACCGCCCGTGGTTACAAGTGCGACCCCAACTTTGCCCGTGACTCGGGAATAACCCTGTGCCTCCATCACTGCGGCTTGTTCGTGATGGGAGTAGATGAGGCGAATTGAGCCGTCTCTGACTATCGCATCGACGACCGCCAGGTTGCCCGCGCCAGTAATGCAGAAGATGGTATCTACGCCATTCGCCACCAGTTTGCGTACTAGAACATCTCCACCAGTGATCGTGGGGGAATTATCGGCGCTCATCTACTCTCGTTTCTCGGGCACAAGTTGTCTCACGGAGAGTTTACCGATTTAAGCCAGTTTGCCCAGCGTCGAATTCCCTCCCTGCAATCGATTTTCTGAATCACACCATAAATGCTCTCCATGACCCTTGTTTCGGGTACGTAATTCGAAGGGGCCACATCTAGTCCAAGATAGGAAATTGGAATTCCATCAAAGGTTAGGGATACGTCTGTCGCGAGATCGGACATACGGATAGGAATGCTGCTTCCGACATGTAGAACTTCGTTGCGCGGATCAACCAAAATTGCGAGCAACCAGTCGATCAAATCCGTGGGATACAAATATGACCTAGTTGTCGCCGGATTTCCCTCAATATTGATGCTCTGCCCAGCTAGAGCATCCCGCATGAAGTTGCCAACGGCGAAGTGCGCATCCATCGCAAGATGTGGACCGAGAAATGCAAACAATCTGGGGTTTGCGGCTCGGATAATTCCATCACTTCCTGCTTGCCTGATTATTCCTTCAGCTTCAAGTTTTGCCCGACCGTAGGCAGATATCTCGTTCTCAAGATTCTCGTTCACCCAACCTTCGGGAATACGTTCCATTGATAGCGGTTGCTTGCCGTATACACCACCGCTGCTCGTGTGCAAGAAAACGGGAGGGGATACCATCTCGACTGCGTAATCAATCATGTTTCGCGCGCCCTGCACCGTCGAGGCGTAGCTCTTGTTCGCATCCAAACTTCCGGTAGACGCAACGGCCGGCGTAGCCAGGTGGACTATATGTGTGAATTCATGGCCAAGATTGAGGAGAGGATTTATATCGCTTGCCAAATCGCCTGTCACGATTGTTAAAGGATCAGATAATCGAGGAGCCAGTTTCTTTATCGCCAGGTCACGATTTCTCGAGACGATCACTATCTCAAGCCCCAGATTCATTTCTTCGTTTGCCTCTAGAAGTGTGGAGGTCAGCCACGTTCCGACAAATCCAGTGGCGCCGCAAATAAGAATCTTGGATGAGGCTAGGGATGCGAGTCTGGTGGTGGAGGATTCAAGAATCTCAATCAGATCGCTCTGGGGCACGTGTCCGCGCGGAAGAGGCAGAGGCACTTTTGCGACCTTTCTCGGATGCTGGTATCAAGGCTAAAGCCAAGGCGCAAATACATTGGGCTGTACCGAAGAATAGCCAAGGTTGGCGCTCCTTTTTTCTCATAGGTGATAGTTTGAGAAGGTGAACTCACCATCGCATCGAAGCGATCAGTCAGCTATTGATGCGCGGGCTCTGGCGTCTGCGGCGCGAGAGAATATTCTCCAGATGACTCATTCGGCCCAGTCCTCGCACGTAGGCTCGGCTCTTTCGGTGGTGGACATTCTGGCGGTCCTGTATAGCGGAAGCGCGAAGGTAACCCCTGAAACCAGTGATTCACCAGACCGCGACTGCGTAATTTTTTCCAAAGGCCATGCCGCCTCGGCTCTCTACGCGGTACTAGCGCTGAAGGGCTTCTACCCGCTATCTCTATTAGAGGGATTCTGCGCCGATGGCGGCCAATTTGGAGGTCACATCACCCACCACGGGAAGCCGGGAGTCGAGCTCTCAACTGGCTCCCTTGGCCATGGACTTCCATACGGGTTGGGCGTTGCCCTGTCCCAGAAGAAGCGCGGAAGTTCGGCCCGGACTTTTGTTGTCATGTCGGATGGAGAGTGCGACGAGGGCACTACATGGGAAAGTGCCTTGCTTGCTCATCAGTTCGGTCTCGACAACCTGACCGTGATCATTGATCGGAATCGCATCCAATCACTCACCTTCACAGAAGACACAGTCGCCCTCGAACCATTCGCAGACAAATGGAGGGCATTCAATTGGAGTGTCCGTACGGTGGATGGTCATTCATACGAGGAATTATCGGATGCTCTTGAAAATCAAGATCGCCCGCTGTGCATCATTGCAGAGACAACGAAGGGTAAAGGCGTTTCCTTTATGGAGAACAAAGTCCTCTGGCATTACCGCCCGCCATCGAGTCAGGATCTCGAAGCCGCGCTCCTTGAACTGAAGAGCGCCAACACATGAGAAATTCGTTTGCCAAACATTTGCTGGAAATTGCCCAGAAAGACGAATCGGTCCTCTTGATCACCGGCGACCTTGGTTACGGCGTCCTCGATGAATTTCAGAAGCAGCTTCCTAAGCAGTACATCAATTCCGGAGTGGCCGAACAATCCATGATGAGCATGGCCGCCGGACTGGCATCGCGTGGATACCGGCCATTCGTGTACAGCATCGCGAATTTCCCTACTTTTCGCTGCCTCGAGCAAATCCGCAACGATGTCTGCTACATGAAGAACCCCGTAACTGTGGTGGCCGTGGGCGCTGGGCTCGGATACGGCGTACACGGATACACCCATCACGCTGTGGAAGACATCGCCATCATGCGGGCCATGCCAAACATGCAGATATATTCGCCAGCCGATTCAATTGAGACCAATTACTGCGTAGACCTGATCTTGGCCAATCAAAGTCCGGCCTATCTTCGCTTAGGCAAAGGCGGAGAACCGCTGATCAACTCGAAGCCGCTGGGTGCAGAACCGGCGAATGTGATCATTGATCAAGGTCCAGATGGAGTCATCTGCTGGACGGGCGGAATTGGCGCCAAAGCTCTTAGTGCATCGGGGTTATTGAAAGAAATTGGCATCAACCCCACTTTGATTTCTGTCCCCGTGCTCTCAGAGAAGACAATCTCACAACTTCTGGAAACCGCTGATGGAAGGAAGATCCTCTCGCTGGAAGAACACACGCTGGCAGGCGGTTTTGGCTCGTGGATACTCGAAGTTGCCGCAGATAAGGGCTATTCGGGGCAGATCGCAAGACTAGGAGTTACGAGAGAGACGAACACTCAGATCGGCACCCAGAATTACTTACTTGAATATTCGGGACTTTCTCCTGAAGCGATCAGTTCGAAATTTCAAGAACTGCTGAACTAATCGATTCGAACGACTCCATTTGGAGTCTGCAGATGGACGGCAACGATTCCGCTCTCACCGTCATTGTCGGCTGGATCTAGCCAAACAACTTCTATGTCGCCGACTGCATGTGCCATATCGCATCCGCAATATTCCTCGATCTTGTTCTTATCCCCTGCAATTTCGATCTTCACAATCTTTGCGTGAGGCTTTCCATCTTCGGATGGATGTTGCGGCGACATCCACTGAATGAAGAAGGGAAGTTGCGCATCTTCCAACGTGCCAAGAACGCCGATCTGCTTCCATCGAATATCGGTTCCGTCAGGCTTGGTGCGGTGCCCATCTACAGCGGGGCGGCCAAGTCGCGTTTCAACTTTTGCAACGTCATCTACTGATACAACCCATGTCAACCAGCCGCCGCCCTCTTTTGCGCGAGCCGATACTGCCTTGCCAAATGGAGATGCATCTGTGGCTGGGTGGTCAAGAGGGCAGACAACCTCAATGTAGTGGCCATCGCTAAGCGGCATCGTGAAGTTGCGAGTGCCAAACCGAGGATGCACACCTCCATCCACGAATGTAGAGCCAAGCCGGGATCCGAGACGTTGCACGGTATCTGCAAGTTGCTCGTGGGAGGTCACATAGGAGACATGGTCTAAACGCATAAGTAATATCTTGCCCTATCAAAAGGGGTGCTAATTACCATCCCTGCGAAGGGGCCAGGCTAGTTGGGCGAAGTGCAAGCCAGGTCTTGCGCAGGGGGTGTACCGGTTAGGAAATAGTGGTCAACCGCACTATCGACGCACGACGAGCCGTGCCCATAGCCCGTGTGACCGTCGCCGTTGAGGGAAATCAGGCGGGAGTTAAGGATCGTGTTGTGCAGGTCTAGTGCCCAGCTGTATGGCGTTGCGGGGTCGCGCGTGGTTCCAACTATGAGAATCGGGCTGGTTGATATCTTTTTGATAACGGGCGAGGCGATTGCCAACTTGGGAAAGAATTGACAGGACAGGCCGCTGAACGCAAGGTAGGGGCCGAAGACGGGAGCCTTCTGCGCGAATACCTTTGCCTCGGCGACGATTTCCGACGTGGTACGGGGGCCCTTCCAGTCAAGACAATCGATAACGAACTGCGCATCAGTCTCGTTTGAGTTGTACGTCCCGTCGTTATTCCGCTGGGCATAATCATCGGCTAGGGCGAGAAAGGCCCGCCCATTGCCGGCGAACGCCTGCTTCAAGGCGGCGCGTAATTGCGGCCATCCGGTTGCACGATCATAAAGTGTGTATGCGGTACCGAGAACTACCAGTGATTCTGTGACTGGGCGACCACTTGTGCCAGGCAGAGGCTTCTCCGAAGCTTGCTTGAACAGAGAGACGAACTGCTGTTGTGCCTTCTCGATCGGTTGCTGCAATACGCAATTTGATCGCGTGTAGCAGTCTGCGATAAATGCATTGAGAGCCGAATCAAAACCTATTGCTTGCATGAGATTCTGCTCAGTGCTGGTGACGATTGGGCTAATCGCACCGTCAAGAACCATTCGGCCAACATTGTTCGGGAAGTAGTCCGCATAGAGAGTTCCGAGATAGGTGCCGTAACTTACGCCGAGGTAATTCAGTTTCTTATCGCCCAACGCAGAGCGAAGTAGATCCATATCTCGCGCCGAATCGGCGGTGCTGTAATGCAGGATGTTCTTGGTATGCGACTCGCATCGTGAAACATACTGACGCATTTCCTGCACCAATGCGGCTAGTTCTTTCGGATTATCTGGTTTGCTGTCAGCCGCGAAAGAGGCATCGGTCTGTGAATTGGTGAGGCACCGTATCGGATCGCTTCCTCCGATTCCGCGGGGATCAAAACCTACGATGTCATATTTCTCAAGCAATGACGGGCTAAATATGAATTCCGCGTTGTACGCATAATCGACTCCCGAAGCACCAGGTCCGCCGGGGTTGATGACCAGCGAGCCGATCTTATTTTTCTGGCCCGCCGCCCTGAACCGTAAGACGTGAAGTTTGAATTCACCCTCCTTGAAGTTTGAGTAGTCAACGGGGACGTGCAGGTATGTACACTGAAAATTCTCGTAACACTTTGTCCAGGTGAGTTTTTGCCCTTGGTACTCAGCGAGCGAAGAGGGCCCTTGCTGCTTGCGTTGTATGGAGAACGTCCCCATGAATACAAGGACGATCACGATAGCGAGGGCTATACCCCGTTTTCTTGAGGAAATCATCGGGCCAGAACGCACATCAGCGCCTCAATCGTCAGCAACGGCGCTGCGTTGAAACTGAGGTTGGTGCGCGCTTGCATGATTGCGTCAATCCTCTGCAGCGTTCTCTCGGGACGGGTCTGCCCTGCCAATATTGTGATCTTTTCTGCCAATTCTTGATTGATGAGTGAATCTCCAAGTGAGGACTGAACCATCAGAACATCGCGATACAAAGTGGCTAAATCCAACAAGGCACCATCTAGCGAATCGCGAACCATCCTCGTTGCCCGCGATTTCTGTTCTTTCTCCAGCTCTTTAAGTGCCTTCGATCCACCTGTCGCCATTCCGCGACCAGTAGCACCCTGACCCCACGCAAGTCCCAATTCTTGTGACTCTTTTTCAGAGCGCGCTTCAGATTGCGCGTTTGCCTCAGCTGTCGCAAGTTCGACCAAGGTTGCCGCTGCGGCAAACGCCGACGAGATATCTCTAATTCCAAAGGGGAGATTCATAATCGTGTTTCGACGTGAGCGAATGGACTCATCACTTGCTAGATGTCTGGCACGACCAATATGTCCTTGACTCACACGTGATGCGAAGTCGGCCATAGCCGGGGAGATTCCATCGCGCTGAACGAGAACCTCAGCGACATCGGTGTTGGATGGCGTGCGAAGTTGGAGGTGGCGGGCTCGCGAGCGGATAGTGGGCAGGACATCGAAGAGTGTGGGTGCGCAGAGCAACCAGACCGTACGAGCGCCTGGTTCCTCAATGGCCTTAAGGAGTGCATTGGCGGCCGATTCGGTAAGCCTGTCAGCATCCTCCATCACCACGACTCGCCAACCTCCGACACTTGGCGCCCAGGCCACCCGTTGGAGGAGTTCTCGCACGTCATCGACTTTTATCGATAGGCCTTCGGTCCGGAGAACCTCGACATCGGCATGCCCGCCCGCTTTAGCGCTTCGACAATCAATGCACGTGCCGCACCCGCCCTCGGGGCAGATGAGAGCGGCCGCAAATGCGATCGCCGCGCTCGATCGCCCGCTACCGGGAGGGCCAGTGAAAAGCCATGCGTGTGTCATCTCCTGCGTCTCTTCACCGTTGCGGGATGCCCGCACGGCATCTTTCAATGAAGAGACGATGTGAGACTGACCAACCAACTCGTCGAATACTGACATGACGTTCACTTAGTTTTTGTTTTGCGCTTGAGTCCTTGAGGAATTCGACTCGTCTTCTCTTTTTTCGGAATCTTGCTCAAGGAGGGTAACTCGGCGACCCGCGTGATGATGCTGTGGTGAATATCTTCCACGCTCATACGGCCATCGATGACGAGGTAGCGCTCGGGATCAATAAGCGCCAACTGCAGATACTCCTGTCGGATTCTCTCGTGAAAGGCGAGAGGCTCTGCTTCGAGTCGATCGAATTTCTTCAATCTGCTAAGTCCAATCTCAGCGGGCAAATCCAAAATGATCGTCAGAGTCGGAAAGAGCGACTCCGTAGCCCACCGAGAAATGCGTGCCACTTCGCCCGGCTCCAGAACCCGACCTGCTCCTTGGTAGGCAATTGATGAATCAAAGTATCGGTCGGTGATGACAATATCGCCGGCCTCAAGGGCTGGACGGATAACCGAGAAGACGTGATGGGCGCGATCAGCGGCGTACAACAATGCCTCCGAACGTGGAGATATCTCACCGGTGCTGTGCGAGAGCAAAATCTCGCGAAGATCCTTACCAAGTGATGTTCCACCCGGCTCTCGCGTGAGAACAACCGAGTGTCCTTCGTCCTCCAGCCAGTTTTTAAGCAACTTCGTCTGGGTGGATTTGCCTGAACCCTCGCCGCCTTCGAAGGCGATGAACAAACCCTTGGTCGGCGCGCCCGTGATTGCACCTAGCTCGCCCTTCAGCGCATTCGATACATCGCTCCAGAAAGATACGTTCGGGCGATCCTTCATCTGGTGGTAGGAAACCGTGCCAATCGCAGTTGCAATGAGGCCAGCGAAGAAGATCGTGATTGCAGCACCGTTGTAGTTGATGTGAATATTCTGGAAAGCCAGAGAGCGCTTTCCGACAACTGCTGCAATCAATGGCGATATCGCAAGCACCGCAACCAAGGTGACACGAATGAGGGACTGCATAAATGCGAAGGTGCGACCTCGCACATCATCGGCTGTCTCCATGCCGAGCATGGTGAAACCAGTAACCCAGCAGACTCCTGAGAAGGAACCCAGCACGACGACGATAAACACTGCCATCACTAAGTTTGGAATCAGGGCGAGGAGGACGAGGAAGACTCCTGAAGCCGTAAGAGATGCCCCAAATAGTCGACGGCGCGAGAATTGTGCGAAGACCTTGGGGCCCAGGGCAATTCCTAAAGCAAGTCCTGTAAAGACAGATCCGAAGAGAACACCGTAGGCGGCGTTGCCGCCTCCCAGATCGCCGACAAATGTTCGTGCCAAACCAATGACAGCACCTGCCGCGATAAACGCGCCCGTCATGCCAACAATGAGTCCACTGACAATCTTTGATTTGCGGACCGACCGCCAGCCTTCCAGGAGTGACTTCCCGACGCCTACCTCTCCCGCCGTCTTCGATGCTGCCCCTTTCGGGATCTCGTGCAGCCCCCATGCGGTCCAGGCGCCGAAAGCGAAACTCGCCGCGTTTATGTAGAGGGCCAGGTCAACCGAATTGCCTTTGAAGAATGGGACCGCGTTGGCCAAGGCACCACTGATCAATGCCAGGAACGAGAAGAGGACCGCCGCAATCGGAGCAGTGCCGTAGGCGGCCAGCAAGGAAACTTGATTGGCGCTCTCGAGTTTCTCCTTCGGCACAAGATTGGGCACGCTCGCCTCTTTGGCCGGCGACCAGAAAAGGGTTACACACTCGACCAAGATTGTGGCGGTGTAGAGCCAGACGAAGTTACCGACTATCGGAATTGAAATGTAGAAGGCCGTGCGCAGGATGTCGGTGACGATCATCAACTTGCGCCGGTCAAAGCGGTCGGCGATCACGCCCGCGATAGGCCCAAGAAATACCGAGGGGACCAGGCGCGCGATGAAGACGCCCGCAATCGCATAGTTGGCCTTGGTGTAGTTGCCATGAGAGAGCTGTTGGGCCATCGCAGTCGTCGCCAAGAGGCCGAGCCAGTCACCCAGGGATGAGAACGCCATGGAACGCCAGAGCCGGCGGAAGGCGGGTATGGCCATCACCCCACGCGTTTGATCCTGTGCGGGGGGAGCTGGAATTGGGAGTGCGCGTGCCACGGGGTAAGGGTAGTCCGCAGACCCGAACTAGTTGGTATCTGCGCTGGACTTGGCCTTGGCCTTGCCCGTAGCCGCTTTTTTAGCAACCCGCTTGGCGGCGGCCTTTTTGACCACATTCTTGGTCAAGGTCGGGGCGCTCTTGGATGTCGCGCTCTTCTTGGTAGCACTCTTCTTGGTGGCGCTCTTTTTTGCGGCACTAGTTGAGGCAGATTTCTTTCTCGATTTCTTGGGGGAAGGCCCATTCTCGGCCTCCCAGGCGCGTCGTCCGGCCAGAAGCTCCAGACCGCGTTCCAATGTCAGCCCTTCGAGGGTGTCGCCTCGCCGCAGCGTCGCGTTGGTTTCGCCGTCTGTGACATACATTCCGAAGCGGCCATCCTTAACCAGCAATGGCTTCTGGGTCGTTGGATCCAGACCCAACTCCTTCAACGGCGGTTTGGCTACGCCTCTGCGACGGACCTTCGGCTCTTTGTAGATGGCCTCGGCCTCATCAAGTGAGAGCGAGAAGAGTTGGTCCTCGCTCGTAAGGGTGCGCGAATCTGCCCCGCGCTTCAAGTACGGTCCATAGCGACCGTTCTGAACGGTGATCTCTTCTCCTGTTTGTGAATCTGTCCCAAGCACGCGAGGTAGCGATAGCAATTTCATCGCATCATCAAAGGTGATCGTGTCCAATGTCATCGTTGAAAGAAGCGAAGCCGTCTTTGGCTTCTCGCCTTTCTTCGCGTCCTCCGGCAGGACTTCGGTGACGTATGGTCCGAAGCGTCCCGATTTCGCAATAACTTCCAAGCCAGTTTTTGGATCAACTCCGAGGTCGCGCTCACCCGATGGCTTGGCAAGAATTTCTTTCGCAACAGCCAAGGTCAACTCATCAGGTGCCATCGTCTCTGGAATGTTCGCCAGTTTGCGATCGTCGCCTTCGCCCTCTTGCAGATATGCGCCATATCGGCCGACGCGGATCTGGATGTCATCGCCAAGTCGCATCGTGTTGACCTCACGGGCATCAATTGCGCCCAGGTCAGCCGACAATTCATTAAGGCCTGGTTGTCCGTCGTGACCGTAGAAGAAATCCCGCAACCAATCAACACGTTGTGCTTCGCCGTTGGCGATCTTGTCGAGATCCTCCTCCATGCTTGCGGTGAATTCGTAATCCACCAACTTTGCAAAGTGCTGCTCGAGAAGCCCCGTGACAGAGAACGCAAGAAACGTCGGTACCAGCGCGCGACCGCGTTTGTACACATAACCGCGATCCTGAATTGTCTGGATGATCGATGCAAAGGTGGAAGGACGACCAATGCCCAATTCTTCTAGTTTCTTAACGAGGGTCGGCTCTGTGTACCTAGCCGGTGGCTTGGTGTCGTGTCCCTCGCAGTTGTACTCAGCAACTTTGATCGCCTGGCCAACGCTCATCGCAGGAAGACGACGATCCTCATTCTCTTCATCGCTCTTCTCATCGGTCGTATCGTCGTATGCTGCTAGGAATCCGTGGAAAGTGATAACCGAGCCATTAGCCCTAAATAACGCCTCTTTTTTATCGTTTGTGGTTGCCTCGAAATCAACCCGCATCTGCATCTTCTTGGCATCGGCCATCTGCGAAGCCACGGTGCGCTTCCAAATCAAGTCATACAGAGCGAATTCATCACGGGAGAGCTCGGGGGCGAGTTCGCCGGGAGTACGGAAGACATCACCAGCGGGACGGATTGCTTCATGCGCTTCTTGTGCGTTCTTGCTCTTTCCCACATAGACGCGCGGTGACTCCGAGACATGGTCAGCGCCGTACAGAGCCTTAGCTGCGTTGCGCGCAGCAGTGATCGCCTGCTCGGAGAGATTGACTGAGTCAGTACGCATATACGTGATGTAGCCGTTCTCGTATAGACGTTGGGCAATGCGCATGGTGATCTGCGCGCCCCACCCCAACCGGCTTCCCGCATCCTGCTGCAAAGTTGAGGTAGTGAACGGCGGTTTCGGCCGCTCTGTTCGTGGGGAGTCTTCTATCGACTTCACTGTAAGGGGAGTCGACGCCAGCGAATCTGCCAAACCGCGAGCGGACTTTTCATCAAGAAGAAGAATGTTTGCCAGAGACTTTTCCTTCACGGCACCGTCGGCGCCGAAGTCGCTAGTCGCCGCGACCTTCTTTCCATCTACGCCTATCAGCCGGGCGTTGAAGCCGAGTTCGCATTTCGCGGTGAGGTCCCACCATGAGGAGGAGATGAACGCCATACGCTCGCGTTCTTTCTCGACGATCAAACGGGTAGCAACCGATTGAACGCGGCCGGCAGAAATGCGCGGCATGACTTTCTTCCAGAGCACCGGAGACAACCGATATCCGAATAAGCGGTCTAGTACGCGCCGAGTCTCTTGTGCATCGATAAGGTGGTAATCCAAATCGCGCGTCTCATGGACTGCCTTTTGAATCGCATCTTTGGTGATCTCATTGAAGACCATCCGTTTAATGGGGATCTTCGGCTTCAAAACTTCGACTAAGTGCCAGGCAATAGCTTCGCCTTCGCGGTCTTCGTCAGTTGCCAGAATGAGTTCGTCGGCACCCTTCATCAACTCTTTGAGTTCGGCTACTTTCGCCTTCTTGTCGGGGTTGATGACATAGAGCGGTGCGAAATCTTCCTCAATATTTACGCCCTCTTTGGCCCAGGCAATTCCCTTGTACTCCTTGGGAATATCAGCGGCCCGCTGCGGCAAATCCCGAATATGGCCGACGCTAGCCTCGACGATGAACTCATCGCCGAGGTAGCCGCCAATCTTTCGAGCCTTCGCTGGAGATTCAACAATCACCAGCTTCTTGAGGTCCTTTGCCATAGCCACCTTTAATTACTTGATTCTCAAGTCGTCACTCGCTCAATAATCAATAGTTGTCGACTTGCGACGGTTATGAATAAGAGCGCCGATGATGATGGCGAAGGCCACCAGACCGATTGCGATGCTCACACCTGTGTGACCACCCAAAGACATGCTGACGATCGCAGGTGTGATCAAGAGACCGACAAGGTTCATAACCTTGATCAGTGGGTTGATCGCAGGACCTGCAGTGTCTTTGAATGGGTCGCCGACAGTGTCGCCGATGATTGTTGCGGCGTGGGCATCAGAGCCCTTTCCGCCGTAGTGACCATCTTCAACCATCTTCTTGGCGTTGTCCCATGCTCCACCGGAGTTGGCAAGGAAGACGGCCATCAAAGTTCCGGTTCCGATTGCACCGGCAAGGTAGGCGCCCAATGATCCGACACCAAGACCAAAGCCGACTGCGATCGGTGCCATGACAGCGAGAAGACCTGGTGTTGCAAGTTCACGGAGTGAATCGCGCGTGCAGATATCTACAACGCGACCGTATTCCGGCTTCTCTGTGCCTTCCATGATTCCTGGGTGCTCGATGAACTGCTTGCGCACTTCAACAACCACTGCGCCTGCCGCACGCGAAACCGCATTGATCGCAAGACCTGAGAAGAGGAACACAACGGCTGCGCCGATAATCAGCCCAACGAGGTTACGTGGGTTTGCAACGTCGAGAACGCCTTGGAACTGCGAAGCAAGGTTTGCTGCGTTCTGTCCGGCGTCTTCAACTGCCTTCTTAATTGCATCGGTGAATGCACCGAAGAGCGCGGTAGCGGCAAGTACTGCTGTCGCGATCGCGATCCCCTTGGTGATTGCCTTTGTTGTGTTACCGACTGCATCAAGTGAAGAGAGAATTACTGAACCTTCGCCGACAACATCGCCGGACATTTCGGCGATGCCCTGTGCGTTGTCAGAGATCGGACCGAAGGTGTCCATTGCGACGATGACGCCAACCGTGGTCAAAAGACCAGTTCCAGCAAGGGCAATTGCCAGCAGGGAAAGCACGATGCTTCCGCCGCCCAGCAGAAAAGCGCCAAATACTGCTGCTGCGATAAGGATTGCTGAGTACACGGCGGATTCAAATCCAACGGAGATTCCCGAAAGCAGAACCGTTGCAGCACCCGTCTGCGATGAAGCTGCGACATCGTTGACCGGACGTTTGCCAACCGCGGTGAAGAAACCGGTAAGCATTTGGATGGAAGCTGCGAGCGCGATACCTATGAGCACAGCACCTAGCGCAAGAATGCGTGGGTTGGTCGAGCCTGCATCGGAGACAGCCTTTGCCGACAGCCCGGTCATCAAATTGAATGAACCAGGAAGGTAAACGAAAGTTGCCAGACCAGTGAGAACGGCGCTGATGATCGCGGACATGAAGAACGAGCGGTTGATCGCGCTCATTGCGGTCTTGTCTGTCTTGCGCATGCGAGTCAGGAAGATTCCGATTACAGCGGTCACGGTTCCAATTGCGGGGACGATGAGCGGATAGATCAGACCGGCATCGCCGAAGGCTGCCTTGCCAAGAATCAATGCCGCAACCAGTGTCACTGCATAGGACTCGAAGAGGTCAGCGGCCATGCCGGCGCAGTCGCCGACGTTGTCGCCGACGTTGTCCGCGATGGTTGCCGCGTTACGTGGATCATCTTCTGGAATGTTCTTCTCAACTTTTCCGACAAGGTCTGCTCCAACGTCTGCGGCCTTGGTGAAGATTCCGCCACCAACACGCATGAACATCGCGAGCATCGCAGCGCCAAAACCAAATCCTTCGAGTACCGATGGTGCGTTCTCGCGATAGATGATCACGACAAGGGATGCACCAACGAGTCCAAGACCTACCGTCGTCATACCGACAACTCCGCCGGTGCGGAAGGCGATACGAACTGCCTTCTCCGATGACTTCTGCCTGGCAGCCTCAGCCACGCGAACGTTGGCGCGAACTGCCAGCCACATTCCGTTGTACCCGACGAGTGCGCTGAAAGCGGCACCTACGAGGAAGAAGATGGAGCGGCCGATTCGAATATCACTCGTGCCGGGAAGGGCGAAGAGGAGAACGAAAACGATTGCTACGAAGTACGACAGCGTTCGGAACTGGCGGGCCAGATATGCGGCCGCACCTTCCTGAACCGCGCCAGCGATTTCGCGCATCTTCTCCGTGCCTTCGTCGGCGGCCAGGACTTGAGCGCGCAGCGCCCAGGCAATCCCCAGCGCAATCAGAGAGATCGCTAGGACTATGTATACATATGTGAGGTTTGTTCCGGTGACATGCACGAGAGAGCTTGCAGCTCGCATTTCTCCTCCATTGGAGATCGGGGCCCCTAATCGGGTGCAAAGATGACCAGAGTGTACGCACAGACCAGCCCCTAATCCCAAATCGCGCCCTCGCTGTACCTATCTATTAGAGGGTAGGGTCAGCCATCTATGAACTTGTTGGATGCCAAATCAATAATTGCCGACCTCGGGCTCGCGGGAGTTTTAGGCATCCTCTTCGCCGAAACTGGCCTCTTAGTCGGACTGGTCTTTCCCGGGGACTCACTCCTCTTTATTGCGGGTATTGCCGCCTCCGGAACTGCCGCCGCCATATTGGGCGGGGTTCATCTCTCGGTCCTGGGTCTGTTCATCGGAGCGCCCATCGCGACGATCGCGGGCTCCCAAGTCGGGCATTACATCGGCCACAAGTTCGGGCGACCACTCTTTAATCGACCCGATGGGCGCTTCTTCAACCACACCCGCGTAGTGGCCACGGAGAAGTGGCTTAAGAAATATGGCCCGGGCCGGGCCATTGTCCTGGCTCGCTATGTTCCCTTCGTTCGCACGCTTATCAACCCACTATGTGGAATCGTCCGAGTTCCCGCATCGAAGTTCTTCATTTGGAACGTCGTCGGAGGAATTCTCTGGAGTGATGGCATCGCGCTACTCGGTTACGTCCTAGGCGAGAGACTCAAAGGATCAATCGACCACTACCTCTTGCCGATCGTGG
This sequence comes from Candidatus Nanopelagicaceae bacterium, assembly GCA_036504835.1. Classification (GTDB taxonomy): domain Bacteria; phylum Actinomycetota; class Actinomycetes; order Nanopelagicales; family Nanopelagicaceae; genus QYPT01. The sequence goes on along the minus strand of DASXUM010000112.1, from coordinate 1,831 downwards.
GAGTCATCATTGTTCTTAGCCTGCTGCCGCTAGGGCTGGAAATTATTCGAGAGGTCCGCACCAAGCGCCACTTGAGTTAATTTCTAAACGGCGGTGGCGTTCCCATATTTGCATCAACTGGCGCATTCTCCGGCAGGCTTGAATTCAGAAGTGACATCTCTTCTTCGGTCAAGGAAATCGAAAGACCGACAAGGCTGTCCTTAAGTGAGGAGACTCGACTCGCCCCCGGTATCGGGATCATGGTCGGCGAAGTCTGCAACAACCAGGCGATTGTTGTCGCATAGGCGCTTACGCCCAGGGTCAGACCCACTTCACGGAAAGCCCCGAATTCACCGGCACCCAATCCTTCGGCACGACTTATCCCGCCCAATGGCGACCATGGCAGATAAGCAATTCCAAATTCCTCGCAAACCTCCATTACATCGGGCTCGTGCCGATATCGCGGACTGAACTGATTCTGCACCGAGATGATCCCACCCTGATCTGGCGTGCCACCCATCTTTATTGCGCGACGCAATTGGTCGGCGCTGTAATTGCTGACCCCGATGCGTTCAATGATTCCGCGCTCTAGCAGAGCAAGCACATTTTCGAACTGATCCTCGAAGACCATCGTGGGATCAAGTCGATGGTGCTGCCACAACTTGATGCGATCTACGCCGAGTCGCAAAGCCGACGCCTCGACCGCGCGGAGCAAATAATCAAGGGAGGAATTCAATCCCCAGATCTCTTTTGGTCGTCGGGTGATTCCGCCTTTGGTTGCGATGACCACTCGATTTTTCGCCTCTGCGGTGCCGTTCCAAGAACTGAATGCAGCTCCAACCAGGCGTTCGTTGTGGCCGAATGCATCCCATGTAGGGGCGTAAATATCTGCGGTATCTATAAGGGTCACACCTGCGTCAAGGGCCGCATGAATCAGAGCTACTGCGCCCTCTGGATCATTGAGAATCTCCGGTCGATTCTGCGAAAGCGGCATGCAGCCAAGTCCCATCGCTGACACTTCCCATGGACCAAGGGTGCGCTGTGGAAGTGCCACGACTAGATTCCTAAATCACTAAGTGTGTAAGCGCTGCGATACTCCAAACCCGCATCAAGTATTGCCTGCTTCGCACCACGTTCGACTATCACCGCTACTCCAACAACAATCGCGCCTGCCTCACGAAGCGCCTCAACCGCAGTCAACACCGACCCGCCCGTCGTTGAAGTGTCTTCAACTGCGACAACACGACGACCCTTAACGTCCGGTCCCTCAATTCTTCGTTGCAATCCATGAGCCTTCTCCGCTTTGCGCACTACGAAAGAATCAATTCGCTTTCCGCGTTGTGCCGCGACGTGCATCATCGCAGTGGCAACGGGATCTGCACCGAGGGTGAGCCCACCTACTGCTTCGTAATCCCAATCCTTGAGGAGGTCGAGCATTACTTCGCCGACAAGTGGCGCCGCTTCAGCATCTAACGTCACACGACGAAGATCGACGTAATAATCGGCTTCCTTGCCAGATGAGAGAATTACCTTCCCATGCACGACTGCCTTTTTCTTGATCTGTTCTTTTAGAGTTTCGTGTGAATTCATAGTTTGATCTTACCTGCGAAGATGTGCGCACCTACTATCCGAGAATGAATTTACAGCGCCTTGAGATCGCGCGACTTTTTCAGCGCTTTGGTTTCGGCCCAAAACCCGGAGAATTCGCCGCCGCACTCAAACAAGGCGTCGCAACTACAAGAACTCTCTTACTCAATCCCCCAGCCAGCGACCAAGGTCTCAGTGCAATAACAGATCCTCCGCTCACGGATTTGGGCAATTTCCCTCCAAATGGGACCGCAGCACGTTCTGC